>CAZTMO010000384.1:0-1506 GCA_964615105.1 uncultured Thermoleophilia bacterium | reverse complement strand
GAGCTGGCGCTCTCCCAACTGAGCTAGTCGCCCACGCAGGACGCGAAGTATAGCAGACGCCCGGCGCTCCTACACCGCGCCTGGGCGCGGGCCTCAGCCCGCGCTGCGGCGCGGCGCCTTGCGGCGGATGCCGCGCATCGCCGAGCGCCGCGCGCCGCCGTTGTACAGGAGCTTGCCCGGCTTGCGCGGCACCAGATGCGATTCGGGGATGTCCCGCTTGTCGTACTCGAAGTGCGGCAGGTCGTGCCGCTCGAGCGTCTCACCGATGAGGCGTTCGATCGCCTTGAGCTCGTGCACCTCGTCTTCAGTGAGCAAGCTCACGGCGATGCCGCTCGCGCCCGCTCGCGCCGTGCGTCCGATGCGGTGCACGTAGTCCTCGGGGTTGGTCGGGATATCGTAGTTGATGACGTGCGAGATGCCCTCGACGTCGATCCCGCGCGCCACCACGTCGGTTGCCACGAGCACCTTGACGCGCCCGCTCTTGAACCCGTCCAGGGCTTCCTGGCGCTGGCCCTGCGTGCGGTCGCCGTGGATCGGGGCGCAGGTCACGCCCTTGCGGTTGAGCGTGCGCGCGAGGCGCTCGGCGCGGTGGCGGGTGCGTGTGAAGACGAGCGTGCGGTCCGGCTCATGGTGACGGAAGTACTCGACGAGCAGGTCGAGCTTCTGCTCGCTGTTCACGGGAAGGACGCGCTGCTCGATCGTCTCGACCGGCACGGCGCGGCCGCCGAGCTCGATGAACACCGGCTTGTTGAGCGCGTCCTCGATGACCGAGAGGACCTGCTTGCCCATGGTCGCCGAGAAGAACAGGTTCTGGCGCTTCGGCGGCAGCTTGCGCAGGATGCGGCGGACGTCGGGCCAGAAGCCCATGTCGAGCATGCGGTCGGCCTCGTCGAGAACGAGCATCGTGACCTGCGAGAGGCTCACGTCGCCGCGCTGCGTCATGTCGAGCAGGCGGCCCGGCGTGGCGACGAGCAGGTCGACGCCGCGGTGGACCTCCTTGGCCTGCGGCTCGTAGCCGACGCCGCCGTAGACGGCGACGACGCGGCGGCCGCTGTACGCGGCCAATGTGCGGCCGACCTCTTCGATCTGGCCGGCGAGCTCGCGCGTGGGGGTGACGACGAGGGCGTGGGGAGCCACGGCGCGGCCGTCGCCGTCGGCTGCCACCGCGCCGCCGAGCCGCGCGCCGTCCATGAGCTGCAGCATCGGCAGCACGAAGGCCGCCGTCTTGCCCGTGCCGGTCTGCGCGCAGCCGACGACGTCGCGCCCGGCGAGAACGCGGGGGATCGCCTGCTCCTGGATCGGCGTCGGCTGCTCATACCCGGCGGCGGCGACGCCGGCCACCAGGTCGGGCGCGAGACCGAGCGCCGCGAACGCGGGGACGTCGGCTGACGGCCGCGGTATGGGGCGTCGCGGCTGGTCACGACGTGCTGCGTCGCGGCGCTCGTCCTCGCGCTGCTCGCGAGCGGCGTCGCCGGAGACGGCGGGACTCTCGTCCGCCTCGGGACG
>CAZTMO010000383.1:0-1508 GCA_964615105.1 uncultured Thermoleophilia bacterium | reverse complement strand
TTCAACCTCATCGACACGCCCGGCGACTCCAGCTTTCTCGCCGACACGATCGCCTCGCTCCAGGTCGTCGAGACGGGGCTCATGGTGGTCAACGCGGTCCTCGGGGTCGAGGTCCAGACCGAGCGCCTCTGGGAGCGTGCCGCCGAGCGGGGCCTGGCCCGCGTCCTGTTCTGCAACATGCTCGACCGCGAGCGCGCCGACTTCGCCACGGTCCTGCGCGCCCTGCAAGAGGCCTTCGGCCCCCAGGTGGTCGCGGCTCATCTGCCGATCGGCAACGAACACGACCTCAAAGGCGTGATCGACCTGCTGAGCATGAAGGCGTACCTCTACGACGGCGGCAAGGCCAAGGCCGGCGACATCCCGACCGAGCTCGCCGACGAGGCCGCGGCGGCGCGCGACAAGCTCATCGACGCGGTGGCGAGCACCGACGACGAGCTCACCGAGAAGTACCTGATGGAAGAGGAGATCACGGCTGACGAGCTGAAACGGGCCTTCGCCGTCGCCGTGGCCGGCGGTCACCTCTATCCGGTGACGTGCGGGTCGGCGACGCACCAGATCGGCGTCGATCGCCTGTTCGACCTGCTCGCGCTGACGCCGTCGCCTGCCGACGCCGCCGTCCCGGCGGCCACCGGGGCGGACGGCGCTACGGCGGCGCTCGCCTGCGACCCGTCCAAGCCTGTCGCCGCCTTCGTCTTCAAGACCCTCGCCGATCCGTTCAGCGGGCACGTCAACGTCTTTCGCGTCTTCCAGGGCACGGTCGCCGGCGACAGTCAGCTCGTCGTCGCCCGCGACGGCCACAAGGAGCGGTTCGGCCAACTGCTGAAGCCGATGGGCAAAGACACCAGGCCTGTCGACAAGGTCGCGGCCGGCGACATCGGCGCCATCGCCAAGCTCAAGGACGTCGTCACGGGGGACACGCTGTGCAGCGAGGGCGGCGGCGTCACCTTCCCCGCCATCGAGTTCCCGGCCCCGCTCATGAGCTTCGCCGTGACGGCGAAGAGCAAGGGCGAGGAGGACAAAGTCCTGACGGCGCTGAGGCGTCTCGCCGAAGAGGACCCGATGCTCGACGTGCACCGTGACCCGCAGACCGGTGAGATGATCATCGGCGGCATGAGCCAGGTGCACGTCGAGGTGACCGTCGAGCGCATGAAGCGCCGTTTCGGCACCGAGGTCGAGCTCAAGCCACCGCGCGTCCCCTACCGCGAGACGATCAAGGGCTCCGCGAAGGCCGAGGGCAAGCACAAGAAGCAGACCGGAGGCCGCGGCCAGTTCGCCGACACCTGGATGGAGGTGTCGCCGCGGCCGCGCGGCGAGGGCTTCGAGTTCGTCGACAAGGTCGTCGGCGGCGCGATCCCGCGCAACTTCATCCCGGCGGTCGAGAAGGGTGTGCGCGCGGCCATGGCCGACGGCTTCCTCGCCGGCTACCCCGTCGTCGATGTCGAGGTCAAGCTGTACGACGGCAAGCATCACCCCGTCGACTCGAGCGACATGGCCTTCCAGATCGCCGG
>CAZTMO010000382.1:0-1554 GCA_964615105.1 uncultured Thermoleophilia bacterium | reverse complement strand
ATCCTCGAGGACCCGCGCATGCACGACCACAAGGACGGCTTCCAGAGCTGCATCCAGTGCGGCGTGTGCACCTCCGGCTGCCCCGCCGCCCGTTTCACCGAGTTCGTGCCTCGCGAGATCGCCCGCCGCGCCCTCGACGGCGACGCGACCCTGCTCACCGACGACTCCGTCTGGTACTGCTACTCCTGCTACACGTGCCAGAGCCGCTGCCCGCGCCACAACAGCGTCGCGGTCATCAACCAGGTGGTCCGCGGCCTGCAGGTCGAGAGCGGCTACGGTCACAAGCACGTCGCGATGTTCGCGCAGTGGTGCGGCAACTTCTACGAGAAGGGCATGGGCGGCAACCCGCACGACATGTTCCCCGCCGTCTCCGAGGCCTGGGGCGAGAAGTGGAGGGACTATATGGCGCACCTGCTCGAGATCCGCGCCGAGCTCGGCTTGGGCGACCTCTTCCCGCCGCAGAACGTCGTCGACGAGGTCCGGGTGATCTTCGAGGAGACCGGGTTCAGGGAGCGGCTCGCCGCCGTCCGCGGCGAGAAGGCCGGCGCCGCAGCGCGCGGCGAAGGGCACCGCGCCGACGAGGAGGTCTCCGGGTAGGAGCGGTCCGGGCGCCGAACATGGGATAATCCGCACGTCCGCACCCCGAACGAGGATCCGTGTTCGCCGTCACCGTCCACCTGCCGGAGAGCCTTACCGCCCCCGAGCCCGCGCGCGACGTCGGGGTGGAGGCGACGACGGTGGGCGACGCCGTCGCCCAGGTCGTCGCCCGACTGCCCCGGCTCTCGCCGCGCATCCTGTTCGAGGAGCGGCCGTTGGTCGGCTTCGTCCTCAACGGCCGCCAGCTTCGGCCCTCCGAGGCGTTGCGGACGGGCCTTGCCAACGGCGACCGGCTCGACTTCGTCCCGCCGGTCGCCGGCGGCTGACCGGCCGCGCCCCCCGGCCGGTCAGCTCACGCGCAGCACCGCCGAGCCGCGCACCCGGTCTTCCTTGAGGTCGAGCAGGGCCTCGTTGGCCTGCTCGAGGTCGTACTCCTGGACGCGGCTGACGACGGGCACCAGCGCGGCGTCGCGGAGCAGCTCGCGCGCGTCCTGCCGCGTCGAGTTGGCGACGCTGCGCACGACGCGCTCATGGTAGATCCACGGGTACTCGATGGGCGGGATGGGCGACGAGTAGATCCCGCCCAGCGCGACGATGCCGCCCTTGTCGAGGCGGCGCAGCGCGTCGACGGCGAGCTCGCCGGCGGGAGCGAAGACGATCGCCGCGTCGAGGAGGACGCCCGGGTCTTCCGAGGTCTCGCCGGCCCACGCGGCGCCGAGCTCCAGGGCCAGGCTGCGGTGCTCGGGGCCGCGCGTGAACGCGTAGACCTCCCATCCACGCCAGATCGCGACCTGCGTGCAGAGCGAGGCCGCCGAGCCGAAGCCGTAGATGCCGAGACGGCGGGGCGTCGGGACCGGCGGCGTGACGACGCCGGTGAGCCCCGAAGCGGCCACCGCGGCATGGGGTGCCGCGCCTGGCGCCGCGCCTGACGCCGCCCCGCCGGCCGCCCCGAGCGCC
>CAZTMO010000381.1:0-1578 GCA_964615105.1 uncultured Thermoleophilia bacterium | reverse complement strand
CTCAGCAAGCAGTACGACCCGCCCAAGGGCGTGCTGGCCGTCGCCGACGTGAGCTTCGCGATCGAGCGCGGCGAGATCTTCAGCCTGCTGGGGCCGAACGGGGCCGGCAAGAGCACGACGATCGCGATGCTGTCGTGCCTGCTCCGGCCCAGCGGCGGTGACGCGCTCGTCGACGGCCACTCGGTCACCACGGACCCGCAGGCCGTCAAGTCCGTCATCGGCGTCGTGCCCCAGGACGTGGCCGTGTACCCCGACATGACGGCGCGCGAGAACCTCGTCTTCTGGGGCCGCATGTACGGCCTCGCGGGGACCGAGCTCAGAAGCCGGGTCGACGAGGTGCTCGAGCTCATCAGCCTCGTCGACCGCCAGAAGGACCGCGTCGACAAGTTCTCCGGCGGCATGAAGCGCCGCGTCAACATCGGCGTCGCCCTCCTGCACCGGCCGAAGATCCTCTACCTGGACGAGCCGACGGTCGGGATCGACCCGCAGAGCCGACGGTCGATCCTCGACGGCATCCTTGCCCTTCGCGACCAGGGCATGACCGTCCTCTACACCACCCACTACATGGCCGAGGCCCAGGAGCTGAGCGACCGCATCGGCATCATCGACCACGGCAAGATGATCGCGCTGGGGACGCACGCCGAGCTCGTGAGGATCGTCGGCCAGGAGGCGCGCGTCGACCTCACGGTGGACCACATGCTCGAGGGCATGGTCGAGCGCTGGAAAGAACTGCCCGGCGTGAGCAGCGCCTCCGTGGAGGACGAACACGCCGAGCTGCTCGTGGACGACGCGAACGCGGTCTTGCCGCGTCTCTTCGAGGAGGCCGCCGAAGGCGGCTCGCGCATCACCTCGGTGAACGTGAGCGAGCCGAACCTCGAGCTCGTCTTCCTGCACCTCACGGGCCGCGCGCTGCGGGAGTAGCGTGAGCAAGATCTGGGCCATCGCCTGGAAGGATCTGCGCAACAGGGCGCGCGACGTGCCCGCGCTGGCGATGATGCTCGTCGCGCCGCTGGCCCTCGCCGGCCTGCTCGGCTTCGCCTTCGGCGGCGGCGACTCGTTCGAGATCGCGGCGACGCAGGTCGCACTGGCGAACGAGGACGTGCGGCCTGTGGCGCCGGCCGGCGGCGCCGCAGGCGCCGGCGAGGCGGCGCCTCTCGCCGGCGACATCTTCGCCGGCATCCTCACAGGCGAGCATCTGAAGGACATCCTCGACGTGATCCGGGTGAAGGACGCGGCGGCGGCACGCGCGAAGGTCGACGACGGCGACGCCGCCGTCGCCGTCGTCGTCCCGCGCGACTTCACCGCCGCGCTCTACGGTGCCCAAGGAGCGCGCGCCGTCGTCGAGCTCTACGTGAACCCGACGCGGGAGTTCGGCGCCGCGATCACCGAGTCGGTCGTGACCCAGGCGCTGCTCGACTTCAACGGCGCGTGGGCGGCCGCGACGGTCGCGGCGACGATCGCCGGCGAAGACGCCGCCCCCGACACCGATGCGCCGGCAACGACGCAGGCCGTCGCCGCACACCGCACCGCCGCCGCGCGCCGCGCCGCCGCCGCCTTCGTGAAGGGCGGCGGCCTGAA
>CAZTMO010000380.1:0-1588 GCA_964615105.1 uncultured Thermoleophilia bacterium | reverse complement strand
CCTGGTTACCGAACAGGTAAGCCTGGGCGGTCGACCCCATGAGCGTGCCGGCGCAAAACCAGGTGGCGAACATCGTGCCGGTGACGAAGAAGGTGTTCAGCCGCCTGCCGGCGACGATGTAGTCCTCGGTGTCCTTGATGCGTCTCGAGCTCCAGACGCCGACCGCGACCATGCCGGCCATGTAGATGGCGAGGACGATGATGACGATGGTGTCGTGTTCGTAGTGCCCGATGTCGAGGACTTCTGCTCCCGTTATCACGCGTTCCACCCCCTTGGATCGAGCGGTCGGGCAAGACGTCGTGACGACGTCCGCCCGTCTGTCTCTTGAAGCCGCGCCTGCAAGCCGGTGTCAAGTGCCACGATCACCTCCCGACTCTCACGTCGACTGAACGGTCAGGTGTCACGCGGGCGCTCGTCGGGGGGGCGCGCCGGCGGAGGGAAGCAGACGGCCGCCGCCGGCGCTGTCCTTGGGACAGCGCCGGCGGCGGCCGTGATTGCGGAAGGTCCGCCTGCCAGTCGTGCGCACGCCGGCCGGCGTGCCGGCGTCGCGGCGTGACGTGGGGCGGCTTGTCTGACCTCGCACCGCCCGGGGCCGCCGCGCGACGGCGTGTCGCGGCGGCCCGTCGTCGGGCAGCATACGCCACACGCCGCGGCGACCCCGGGAAGGGGCGAAAGCGGCGTGGGCGGAGACGGCACGGGCGGCCGACGCGTATGCGGGGTCGCGCGAACTCGCGGACGGCCGACGACCAAGGCGCCCGGAGGCGCCCGACGAACGCGGTGAGCGTCGTCCTCGCCATGGCCGAAATCCGCCCCCCGTGTGTCGGAGCGTCTCGGCGGCGCTCCGACCGGCGGCACGTTCGCAGCGACCCTCGGTCGCGAGGGTCGCGCCCGTCACGCGCCATGCTACCACTCGCGGGGTCCGCGCAACAGGGCCGGGCGCGGCGGGCAGGCGACGACGATCGCGGGTTCCGGCCACCGTCCCGGCGGGCATGACTGGTCCCATGAGTGATCCCCCGGCGCCCATCACCTTCTTCGCCGAAGACGCCGCCGCGTGGCACGCCTGGCTCGAGGAGCACCACGCGAGCGAGCGCGAGGTCTGGCTCGTCTTGCTCAAGCGGCGTGTTCCGCGGCCGTCGATCCGGCTCGACGAAGCGGTGGAAGAGGCGCTCTGCTTCGGCTGGATCGACGGCAGGTTGCGCCGTATCGACGACGAGAGCCACATGCTCCGCTTCACGCCGCGGCGGCCGGACAGCGTCTGGGCGGCGTCGAACAAGGCGCGCGTCGAGCGTCTCATCGCCGAGGGCAGGATGAGGCCCGAGGGGCTCGCGCTCGTCGAGGAGGCCAAACGCCGCGGGGAGTGGGACAGGGTCGACGAGCGGGAGGTCGTGAGCGTCGTGCCCGACGACCTCGCGGCGGCGCTGGCTGGCGATACGACGGAGGCCGCCGGCTGGGAGCGGCTCGCGCCGTCGCTCAAGAAGCAGTACCTCTACTGGATCGGCGAAGCGAAGCGGCCCGAGACGCGCGCGCGGCGGGTCGCGGAGGCCGTGCGCCGCGCGCCGGAGGGCGGCCGGCGCGGCGTGTGACCGCG
>CAZTMO010000379.1:0-1592 GCA_964615105.1 uncultured Thermoleophilia bacterium | reverse complement strand
GGGGAGTGGCTGGTGGCCGAGACCGACGAGAGCGACGGCAGCCTGCTCTACCTGCGTCCCGAGGTCGCCGCGGTGATGAACCTCGAGATGGACCACCACGCGAACTACAAGACGCTGGACGAGATCCGCGACGTCTTCCGCCGCTTCGTCGCCCTGCTCCCACAGCATGGGAGTCTGGTGCTGGTGGAAGGCGAGGACACGGGCTTCCTGCGCGCCGAGACCGAGGCCCGCGTCGTCACCGTGGGTCTCGGCGCCGGCGACTGGCAGGCCGACGTGCGCCACGTCGACGCCGTGTCGGCCGAGTTCCTCGTGCGCCGCTCGGGCGAGGAGCTCGGCGTCGTGCGCCTCAAGGTCGGCGGTGAGCACAACGTGATCGACGCCCTCGTCTGCCTGGCCTGCGTCGACCACTGCGGCGTCGCCTTCGCCGATGCGGCGCGCTGCCTCGCCGCCTTCAGCGGCGCGGCGCGGCGCTTCGACGAGATCGGCCGGCCGCAGGGGGTGCTCGTCTACGACGACTACTCGCACCACCCGACCGAGGTCGAGGCGGCGATCAGGTCGGCGAAGCTCGGCGACTACAAGCGCGTGATCGCCGTCTTCCAGCCGCACCTCTACTCGCGCACGCGGTACTTCCAGCGCGAGCTCGGCAAGGTCCTCACGCTGGCCGACGAGGCGGTCGTCACCGACGTCTGTGGCGCCCGCGAGGAGCCGGAGCCGGGCATCACCGGCAAGCTCGTCGTCGACGCCTACCTGGCCGAGCGCCCCGGCGGCCCCGTGTACTACATGCCGCGCAAGAGCGACGCCGTGCACTTCCTGGCCCGCCACGCCGAGCCGGGCGACCTCGTGCTCACGCTGGGCTGCGGCGACGTCTACACGATCGCCGACGACCTCGTCGCTGTGCTCGGCGGCAGGGGGAACGCGGCGGACGCGGCGGGCGCGGCGGACGCGGGCGACGCTGCCGGCGGGCAAGGAGATGCCGCCGCCGGCGGCGAATAGCTGCCTGGACCGATCCTTTCGACCTCAGGTCAAGCGCCATGGCGAGACGTGGCGGAGCGAGCCGCTTCCGCATCCGCATGCTGCCGTCGATCATGCTCACGGCGGCCATCCTCCTGATCCCCGCCGCGCTCTACGCGTACGGCAGGCAAGCCGACGCCTTCGCCGTCGACACCGTCAAGGTGACGGGGACGAAGCGCGTGGCGAAGAAGGTGGCCCTCCGTCTCCTGCGCAAGGAGTTCGCGGGCCGCAACCTGTTCACGGTCACCGGCGCCGACGTGCGCGCCGCCCTCGACCCCCTCTGCTACGTCGCCGCGGTCGAGATCGACCGCGACTTCCCGACGACGCTGCGTGTGCGGGTGATCGAGCATCGCCCGCTTCTCTATGTGCTCGCCGGCGGTCGTTGGTGTCTCGTCGCCGACAGCGGGCACGTGATCTGCAAGGCGGGGATCGAGGAAGACCTCGTCGCACAGGCCACGGCGGCCGCGACGCCGGGGGCCGAGAAGACGACATCGGCTGCGCCGGCCCCGTCGTCCGGGACGCCGGCACCCTCCGCCGGCGCCGCCGACGCCGACGCCCAGAGCGCCGCGCAGGCCGTACCG
>CAZTMO010000378.1:0-1595 GCA_964615105.1 uncultured Thermoleophilia bacterium | reverse complement strand
CGCCAAGCTCGGCGTGCCGGACGACGCCAAAGACTACGCCGCCGAGGCCGTCGCCCTGCTCGCCACGCGCCGCGAGGAGATCGCCCACGAGATCGACGAATACGAGCATTTCGGCAATCGTCGCCTGCGCACCGTGGGCGAGCTCGTCCAGGACGCGTTCCGCATTGGTCTTGCCCGCATGGAACGCGTCATCCGCGAGCGCCTCACCACCGAAGACCCCGACACGATCGTGCCCGCGACCCTCGTCAACATCCGTCCCGTCGTCGCCGCGCTCAAGGAGTTCTTCGGCTCTTCCCAGTTGTCGCAGTTCATGGACCAGACGAACTCGCTGTGCGGCCTCACCCACCGCCGCCGGCTGAGCGCGCTGGGCGCCGGCGGCCTCACGCGCGAGCGCGCGCCCATCGAGGTGCGCGACGTGCACCCGACGCACTACGGGCGCATGTGTCCCATCGAGACCCCCGAAGGTCCGAACATCGGCCTCATCGGCTCGCTCGCCTCGTTCGCCACGGTCGACGAGTTCGGCTTCGTCCGCTCGCCCTACCGCAAGGTCGTCAAGGGCAAGGTCACGGACGAGGTCGTCTACCTCGACGCCTCGCAAGAAGAAGAGGTCCGCGTCGATCCCAAGACCAAGAAGGAGCACCATGTCACGGTCGCCCAGGCCAACGCCCCGGTCGACCCGAAGACGGGCAAGTTCGCCAGCGACGTCGTCCTCGCCCGGCGGCGCGCCGGCGCCGAGATCGTCGAGGTGCCGCCGAGCGAGATCGACTACATGGACGTGAGCCCGAGCCAGATCGTCTCGATCGCCACGGCGCTCATCCCGTTCCTCGAGCACGACGACGCGAACCGCGCCCTCATGGGCTCGAACATGCAGCGCCAGGCCGTGCCGTTGCTCACCACCGAGGCGCCGTACGTCGGTACGGGCATGGAGTTCCGCGCCGCCGTCGACACCGGCGACGTGGTGCTCGCCGGGCGCTCCGGCAAGGTCGCCTACGTCGACGCCGACCGCATCGACGTCGAGACGAGCAAGGGCGAGGTCGACACCTACGAGCTCGTCAAGTTCACGCGCTCCAACCAGGGCACGCTGATCCACCAGAAGCCGCTCGTCGTGACCGGCGACAAGGTCAAGGAGGGGGCCGTCCTCTCCGACGGGTCGTCGACCGACCACGGCGAGCTCGCCCTGGGCAAGAACCTGCTCGTCGCTTTCATGAGCTGGGAGGGCTACAACTTCGAGGACGCGATCATCCTCTCGGAGCGCATCGTCAAGGACGACGTGCTCTCGTCCATCCACATCGAGGAGTACGAGGTCGACGCGCGCACGACCAAGCTCGGCGACGAAGAGATCACGCGCGACATCCCCAACCGGTCGGAGGAGTCGCTGAAAGACCTCGACGAGCGCGGCATCGTGCGCATCGGCGCCGAGGTCGGCTCCGGCGACCTCCTCGTGGGCAAGGTGACGCCCAAGGGCGAGACTGAGCTGACCGCCGAAGAGAAGCTCATCCGCGCCATCTTCAAAGAGAAGGCCCGCGAGGTCCGCGACACCAGCCTCAAGGTGCCGCACGGCGAGGGCGGCAAGGTCATCGACGTCAAGATCTTCA
>CAZTMO010000377.1:0-1596 GCA_964615105.1 uncultured Thermoleophilia bacterium | reverse complement strand
CGCCGGGCGGCGTGGCCGCCGCCGGTGGGGCGGCAGGCGGCGCGGCTGCCGCGGGCGCTCCGCCGTCGCGATGCACGGCGAGGCTCTTCTTGGCCTTGAAGTAGACGACGCGGCCGCCGGCCGCCCTCAGGCGGCCGGCCCACGCGTCGTCCATCTCGATCCCGTCGATCTGCACACGGTCGCCGCGTCCCGTCACGGCCGTCGCCCCCAGCTCCGCCGCCTTGAGCCGGATCGCCTGCAGCGCCAGCAGGTTGGCGACCGGCTCGGGCGGCGGCCCGAAGCGGTCTGCCAGCTCGGCCTCGACGTCGCCGAGCTCGCTCAAGCTCGCGGCGCGGGCGATGCGCCGGTGGGCGTCGATCTTCGTCGCCTCGTAGGCGATGTACTCGGGAGGCACGTACGCCGTCACCGGCAAGTCGACCCTCACCGGCGTCGTCACCACCGCCTGTTCGCCACGGAGCTCGCCCACCGCCTCTTCGAGCATCTGCGCGTACATCTCGAAGCCGACCGCGGCGACGTGCCCGCTCTGCTCGTCGCCGAGCAGGTTCCCCGCGCCGCGGATCTCGAGGTCGGCCATCGCGATCTTGAAGCCCGCACCGAGGTCGGTGTGGTCAGACAGGGTCGTGAGACGCGCCGCCGCCTCGCTCGTCAGCAGCTCTTCGCTCGGGTAGAGGAGGTAGGCGTAGGCGTGTGCGTCGCTGCGCCCGATGCGCCCGCGGATCTGGTAGAGCTGCGCCAGACCGAGCATGTCGGCGCGGTCGACGATCAGGGTGTTGGCGGTCGGGATGTCGATCCCGCTCTCGATGATCGACGTCGTCACCAGCACGTCGGCCTCGCCGGCGAGGAACGCGAGCATCACCTTCTCGAGGGCGCGCTCGTTCATCTGCCCGTGGGCCACCAGGATACGCGCCTTCGGGACCAGCTCCTTGACGTGCTCCGCCGCCTCGTCGATCGTCTCGACCCGGTTGTGCAGGTAGAACGCCTGTCCCTCGCGAGCGATCTCCTTCTCGATCGCGATCCTGACGAGGTCGTCGCGGTACTCGCCGATGTAGGTGCGGATCTCGTGGCGCCCGCGCGGCGGCGTCTCGATCACCGAGATGTCGCGGATGCCTGAGAGCGACATCTGAAGGGTCCGCGGGATGGGCGTCGCCGAGAGGCTCATCACGTCGACCTGCATCTTGAGGTTGCGCAGCAGCTCCTTCTGGCGCACGCCGAAGCGCTGCTCCTCGTCGACGATCACGAGGCCGAGGTCCTTGGGCCGGACGTCGGTCGAGAGCAGACGATGCGTCCCGATGAGGACGTCGACCTTGCCGGCAGCGTAGTCCGTGAGGATGCGCCGCTGCTCGGCGGCGGTGCGAAAGCGCGACACCATCTCCACCTTGACCGGCAGGTCGTCGAAGCGCTCGCCGAACGTCATGTGGTGTTGTTCGGCGAGGATCGTCGTCGGGACGAGCATCAGGGTCTGCTTGCCGGCCTCGGCGGCCTTGAAGGCGGCGCGCACGGCGACCTCGGTCTTGCCGTAGCCGACATCGCCGCAGACGAGGCGGTCCATCGGGTGCGGCGCCTCCATGTCGTTCTTGACGTCGTCGATGGTCTCGG
>CAZTMO010000376.1:0-1624 GCA_964615105.1 uncultured Thermoleophilia bacterium | reverse complement strand
GCGACCTCGGGCGGCGCCGACAGGCGCGGGATGGGCGGCACCACCGGCCGGCGACGGCGGGGCGGCCGGCGGGCGAGAAACGGCTCGAGGGCGCGGAACACGGCCTCGGGGTCGAGCTCGCCGTCAGCCGGGATCACCTCCTTGCCCATCACGGGCAGGCCGAGGGCGCGGACCTGCTCCTCGATGAACGGGTCGAGCTCCTCGACGACGGCGACGCGCGACACCGATTCGTACAGGCGCGCGACCTTCTCGTACGGCAGCGGATGCGACATGCCCAGCTTGAGGATCCACGCCTTCGGGAAGGCCTCACGGGCGTACTGGTAGGCGACACCAGAGGCGATGATCCCGAGGTCGGCGGTGCCCGCCTCCAGGACGTTGAGCGGCGATCGTTCGGCCCGCAGGCGCAGCCTCTGCAGACGCTCGAGCACGATGCGGTTCCGGCGCCGGGCGTTCTGCGGCACCATGACGTACTTGGCGATGTCGCGTGCGTACGGACGTTCCGGCGGCGACACCGGGACGCGGCGCAGCACGCGTCCGCGGCCGTGCGACAGCCGCGTCGTCGAACGCAGCAACACGGGGGTGTCGAACTCCTCCGACAGGGCGAGCGCCTCGGCGACGTAGTCGTAGGCCTCCTGACTGTCGGCCGGCTCCAACATCGGCACCTTGGCGAACTTCGCGAAGTTGCGGTTGTCCTGCTCGTTCTGCGACGAGTGCATGCCGGGATCGTCGGCCGAGACCAGCACGAGACCGGCGTTGACACCGGTCAGGGACAGGGTCATGAACGGGTCGGCGGCGACGTTGAGGCCGACGTGCTTCATGGCGACGAGGGCGCGGACACCGGCCAGAGAGACACCGACCGCGGTCTCGAGAGCGACCTTCTCGTTGACGCACCACTCGGCACGAAGACCCTCCAGCCCGGCCGCGGTCTCGACGATCTCGGTCGACGGCGTCCCGGGATACCCGCAGACGAAGCCGACGTCGGCGCGCCGGGCGCCATGGGCCATGGCTTCGTTGCCGGAGAGGAAGAGGGCTCGTTCCACGGGGCACAGAGTATAGCCCATTGCAGGAGGCGAGCCGGCGCGCCCCGAACAGGACCGCATGGCGCGACGTGCCGGGGCTGCGCATACTCACGACGACAGACCGCCGACGAGGCGGCGACGGCGCGACCCTCGCCATGCCGCCCTGTCGCGCGCCCGGCTGCGCGTCGTCTTCTTTCTCGCGCTCTGCGCCGCGTCCGCCGTCTGGGGTGGCCCCATGGCGCTGGCCGCCGCCGCGACCGGGCTCTGCGTCGGCCTGCTCTCGATCCACGTCGCGCGCCGGCGCGGCGACGAGCTCGCCTACTCGTTCGCCGTCCTCGACTGGCTGCTCGTCGGTCTGGTCCTGGCCGTCGGCGGCGGCGCCCGCGGCACGCTGGTCGCGATGACACCGGTCCTCCCCTTCGTCCAGCTCCTGCCCTCGCCGCGCGCGGACTGGCCGTTCCTGCTTCTCCCCGCGCTCGCGCCGATCGTGATCCTCGGCGCCGCCGACCCGACGCTCGGCGGCGGCAGGGCGGCGGGCGTCCTCGAGCTCGTCGCGCTGACCGCCTCGGGCGGCTCGTCCCGCCGATGCGCGAGCTCCTGCTCAA
>CAZTMO010000375.1:0-1643 GCA_964615105.1 uncultured Thermoleophilia bacterium | reverse complement strand
CGGCCTCGTGGGAGCACACCGACCCGTTCGCGCTCACGCTCGCGCCGACCGACGAAGAGTGGAAACGCGCCGAGGAGTTCGTCGATGTGGGCGAGTTCGTCGCCGCGTACGCGGAGGCTTGGCGCACGGTCAAGAGCGCCTGACCCTCCGCGCTGACGGAGAGCCCGGGGCCGCATCCTCCCGCCCTCTCTTTCGTCCGGGCCCGCACCCATGGCCCCAGTTGACGAATGGCGGTACCATGCGGAGGTGATGATAGGGGTGCCGGACGATCCCCGTGGCCCCAGGGCTGCGCGGCCACACCAGTTGTACGAGCCGGGCGTGCCGCCGGACGGCGCACAGGCGGCTGGGGAGCGCGCGCCGGAGGCGCGCGGTGGTACGGCCGCCGCCTCCGTCTTCGGCCTGCGCGCCGCGCGGGCTGGCGGGACGAGCGCTCGCGGCGCCATGGCGTGCATCATCCTCTCGGTCGCCGTCCTCGTCCTTGCGCTGGCCCTGCTGGTGAGAACATGACCGGCCCGACCGTCGTCCCTGACCCGGTCTCGCCCGAGCCGTCACGCAGCACCGAGCACCTTCTGGCGCGCCTCGAGCTCCCTGATGCCGCCAACGAATTGCTGGCGATGGTCCGCTTCCTTACGGCCCGCGACGGGCCGCTTCAGCAGCTGGCCGAGACGGGTGTGTCTTCGCTCTGGCACGTGCGTGTGCTCGAGAAAGCCCAGGAACGGCTCGAGGCGTTGGACGCGTTCCTGCGCGGTCGCGTCGCCTTCTTCGTCGCCGGCCGAGACGCCGGCTACGGGGTCATGGAGGCCGAGCTCGACGTCGCCGGGGCGGCGCTCGATGCGAGTCGCGCGATCACCGCTGTGGTCGGCAAACTCCTCGACGAGGAGCTGCCGACGGGGCGTGAGTTCGACCGCATGGGCGAGACGACCGACAAGATCTTCGAGGCGCTCGCGCGACTCTAGGCCGACAGGGCGAACGCGCCGGGGGCCGGCGGCGTGTCGAAGGCGACCCTGGGACGCCGGTCGCGAAAGGGGGAGACGATGAAGCGCCCGCCTGTCTGCCGCCCCGGGTTCGCCGCCGCGTTCCTTGTGCTGTGCGCCTGTGCCCTGATCACGGTGGGATGTGGCGGGGAGAAGGGGGCGCCGGACCTCGACGGGACCTCGTGGGTGCTCGCAGCCTGGAGCGTGAGCAGCCTGGATCCGAACGACTTCACGATCACGGCGGACTTTGAGGACGGTCGCATCGGAGGGCTCGCCGCAGTGAACAACTACGGAGGGCCGTACGAGACCGGCTCGGACGGCGAGTTCTCGATCGGGCCGCTCTCCAGCACGATGATCGGCGCGACGGGCGACGAAGCGCGCGCCGAGAGGATCTTCTTCGACCTCCTCGAGTCCGCGGCGAGCTGCGAGGTCGTCGGTGATACGCTCACGCTCTTCGACGAGTTCGGCGACGAGGCGCTCGTCTTCACGTCGGCGACGGAGTAGGCGGACGCGGCCATCGCTGCGGTAGAGTCCTTGCCGGACACCATGACGGGCGCCCGCGGGCGAAGTTGCCCGGGCGCCCGAACGAACGATGGAGGGACGATGCCAAGGCAGCTCATGGTCGAGGACGTGCCGGCGGTCGAGCTCGTGGACCGTTTCGGGACGCCG
>CAZTMO010000374.1:0-1659 GCA_964615105.1 uncultured Thermoleophilia bacterium | reverse complement strand
TCACGCGCGGCCCTGACGAGCCGCCTCGTCTCCCGCACGCGTTTGGCGGAGCCGCTCGGCGCGACGATCGTGAGCCTGTGCCCGCGCGCGCCGAGCTCGCGTGCCAGGCCCTGGACCTGGTCGTTGACCGGATGCCCCGACTCCCACGCGAACGGCGTGACCTGGGCGATCGAGAGGGACTTGGCCCGCACCCGGCGGAGGATAGGCGCGGGCCGCGGCGGGGGTCGCACGACGTCCGGGACGGCGCAACGCCGCCCTGGCCCGGCGACCCCGCGCCGGGCGGCTAAGCCTTCGCGGCGGCCTTCTTGCCCTTCTTCGCCTTGGTGCCCGGCACGCCGGCGTAGCGCGCGATGAACTCCTCGGTCGCCTCGCGCGCCAAGTGGTCGGGGCGCTGGTTGTGCGGCGACTTCATGAGGTAGGAGCTCGGGCCGTCGAGCTGGCCGCCGACGCCGTGGTTCAGCGCCAGCTTGCAGCAGCGCACGGCGTCGATCACGATGCCGGCGGAGTTCGGCGAGTCCCACACCTCGAGCTTCATCTCGACGTTCAGCGGCACGTCGCCGAAGGCCTGGCCCTCGACGCGGATGTGCGCCCACTTGCGGTCGGTCAGCCACGGCACGTAGTCCGACGGGCCGACGTGGACGTCGCTCTCGGGGAGCTCGACGCCCGCGACCGATGTGACGGCGTTGGTCTTCGAGATCTTCTTGGACTCCAGCCGCTCGCGCTCGAGCATGTTGAAGAAGTCCATGTTGCCGCCGACGTTGAGCTGCGAGGTGCGCATCATCTTCACGCCGCGGTCCGCGAACAGGCGCGCGAGCGTGCGGTGCACGATCGTCGCGCCGACCTGGGACTTGATGTCGTCGCCGACGATCGGCAGGCCGGCCTTCTCGAAGCGCCGGTCCCAGTAGTCCTCGCGCGCGATGAACACCGGGATGCAGTTGACGAAGCCGCAGCCGGCCTCGAGCACCTGCTCCACGTACCACTTGGTCGCCTGCTCGGAGCCGACCGGGAGGTAGGAGACGACGACGTCGGTCTTGGTCTCGCGCAGGATCTTCACGATGTCCGCGGTCTCGCCCGGCGCCTTGCGGATCTTCTGCTTGAGGTACTTGCCCAGCCCGTCGTGGGTCATGCCGCGCTGGACCTTCACGCCGAGCTTCTTCGGGACCTCCGCGAAGCGCATCGTGTTGTTCTGCCCGGCCCAGATCGCCTCGCCGAGGTCCTTGCCGACCTTGTCGGCGTCGACGTCGAACGCGGCGACGAACTCGATGTCGCCGACGTGGTAGCCGCCGAGGTCGACGTGCATGAGGCCGGGGACGCGGCTCGCCGGGTCGGCGTCCCGGTAGTGGTGAACGCCCTGCACGAGCGATGCGGCGCAGTTGCCCACGCCGACGATGGCCACCCTGACCTGGCTGTTCATGCGTCTCCCGAGTTGTCGTCGTTCAGTTCGTCGGTGTCCGGACGGCGCTCCCGCGTCGCCCGCTGTTCCTCGCGGATGAGCTCGTTGAGCCAGCGCACCTCGCGTTCGGTGGTGTCCAGCCCGAGCTCGTGCAGCTCGCGGGTGTAGCGGTCGATCTGCTCGCCCGCGCGGGCGAGCACCGCCCGCAGGCCCTCGCGGCGTTCCTCGACCGCGCGGCGGCGGCCCTCGAGGATGCGCATGCGGAT
>CAZTMO010000373.1:0-1659 GCA_964615105.1 uncultured Thermoleophilia bacterium | reverse complement strand
GCGGTCTCTACCTGACGCTCGGCTTGGTCGCCGTCCTCGCCGGCCTGGCCGGCGTCGCCGCATCCGGGGCGCTACCCGGGATCGGCGGCGGCGAGGCCGAGGCAGTCAAGAAGCAGAACGCCAAGGCCGAACGGACGCCACCGTCCTCGCCGCCGCCCTCGGCCCTGCCCACCCCCACGCCCAAGGCGACCAGCGTCACCATCGTCGCCGGCGGCGACGTCATCGGCGACCGCTCGATCCGCACGATCATCGCCAACGAGGGCGCGAAAGCGGTCTTCAAGGGCATCGCCGGCATCCTCACCAAAGCCGACCTCGCCTTCGTCAACCTCGAGACCCCGCTCACCAGCGGCGGCGACCCGCAGACCTGGAAGGACGTCGTCTTCAGGGGCGATCCGCGCCTCGCCCAAGGGATGGCCGACTCGGGCATCGACGTCGTGACCATGGCGAACAACCACGCCGGCGACCAGGGCGACAGCGGCCTCATGGACAGCATCCGCCACGTGCGCAAGGCCGGCATCAAGGTCTGCGGCGCCGGCGAGGACCTCGCCGCCGCCCGCCTGCCGCGCTTCTTCACCGTCGACGGGGTGCGCGTCGCCTTCCTCGGCTTCACCGACGTGCTCCCGGTCGGCTTCCCGGCGACGTCGGCGAGCCCCGGCACGTCGCCGGGCCGCTCCGACGTCGCCGCCGTCAAGGAAGCCGTCCACAAGGCCGCCGAGAAGGCCGACTACGTCGTCGTCGCCTGGCACTGGAACTTCGAGTTCACGACAGCGCCGAGCTACCTCGAGTCCTCCGAGGGCAAGGCGATCATCGACGCCGGTGCCGACCTCGTCATCGGTCATCACCCCCACGTCCTGCAGGGCGTCCAGGCCTACCACGGCGGCTTCATCGCCTGGAGCACCGGCAACCTCGTCTTCGACCACCAGAGCGGCTCGTGCGCCCAGACGATGCTCGTACGCGCCGAGTTGTCGAAGAAGCGCATCGCGGTCGACCTCATCCCCCTGACGATCGCCTACGATGGCCGGCCGAAGCGCACCTACGGCGGCGCCTCCACGATCCTCGGCCGGGTCAAGTCCTACTCGGCGGACCTGGGCACCGACGTGACGATCGACGAGGGCATCGGCCACGTCGTCGTGAAGCGCTGACGGACGTGGCCCGACTCGCCGCCGGCGACCGAGCCGCGTAGACTCGCGCCCAGACAATGCGCCCCGAGCTTATCCACATCGGCGACTTCACCCTGTACAGCTTCGGCCTCATGGCCGCGCTGGCGCTCATCGTGCCGGGACTCGCCGTCGTCTACCCGCTGCTGCGCCGCCGCGGCGCCGCCGCCGACTGCGCCTTCGAGCTCATCTTCGCCGGAGGCATCGGCGGCTTCGTCGGCGCGCGCCTCTACTACATCGCCGAGCACTGGTCGTCGCTCAGCGCCGACCTCTGGGGCGCGCTCACCTCGGGCTACGGCTTCACGTGGTACGGCGGCCTCATCGGGGGCTTCGTCGGGGTCACGCTATGGACCCTGATCCGCAAGGTGCCGCTCGGCATCGTCGCCAACACGATGGGACCCGCCGTCGCGCTCGGCTACGCGATCGGCCGCATCGGCTGCCAGCTCGCCGGCGACGGCGACTACGGCAAGCCGAGCGACCTGCCGTGGGCGATGGGCTACCC
>CAZTMO010000372.1:0-1669 GCA_964615105.1 uncultured Thermoleophilia bacterium | reverse complement strand
GGCGCGACGCTCGCCATGAGGCGACGCTCGCTGCCGTCGTTCACGAAGCGCACGAGGACGATGCCGCCGGACTCGACGGCGAGCACGGTGCCTTCGCCCAGTGTCGCGTGCAGGACGCGCTCGCCGGACGCGAAGTACTGTTCGACGACCTCGGCCTCGAGGTCCTCGGACCGTGCGCCGGTGTAGCGCCGGCCGCTCCCGAGCGTCGCGTGGTCGCGGACCGCCGCGCCTTCGCCCCGGTCGTGCGTCCCACGGCGCGCACGACGGCGACCGAGGTCGTCGTCGTCGCGCCAGTCCCGACGGCCGCTTCGGCCGCCGGTGCCGTCCCGGCCACCTCCGTCGCCCCAGCCACCGCCCCAGCCGGCGTCCGCACCGCTCCGGCCCCACCCGTTGCGACCCCAGTCGCCCGCCGGCCCGCCGACCGCCTGCCGCTCGACGAGACGTTCGGGGATCTCCTCGAGAAAGCGGCTCGGCAGGTTGTATTGCCCGCTGCCCCACAAGCTTCGGGAGCGCGCGTGCAGCAGATAAAGGCGGTCCATCGCGCGTGTCATCCCGACGTAGGCGAGACGGCGCTCCTCCTCGACGTTCTGCTCGTCGAGCGAGCGCTGGTGCGGAAAGACGCCCTCCTCCATGCCGGCGATGAACACGACCGGGAACTCGAGGCCCTTGGCGTTGTGCAGGGTCATCAGGGTGATGAGCTCGCCCGTATCGACGTAGGAGTCGGCGTCGGTGTACAGGGAGACCTCCTGCAAGAAGCCGTCGAGCGACGGGTCGGCGGCGCGGCGGTCGTACTCGGCGGCGACGCCGAGGAACTCGTCGAGGTTCTCAAGCCGGCCCTCGGCCTCGAGGGTGCGCCGGCCCTTGAGCTCGTCCTCGTACCCCGTCTCTTCGAGCACGCTGCGCACGACCTCGGCGACCGGCCGGCCCTCGAGGCCGGCCTGAAGGCCCTCGACGAGGCGCACGAAGCCGAGCAGGCCGTTGACGGCGGCCGGTGTCAGCCCGGGGACCGCCTCGGGGTCTCGGGCCGCCTCCCAGACGCTCGTCCCCACGCTCGCCGCGTGCGCCTGCAGGCGGCCCAGCGAGGTCGCCCCGAGGCCACGCTTGGGCACGTTGACGACGCGCAGCAGGCGCTGCGTGTCGCCGGGGTTGACGAGCAGCGTGAGGTAGGCGAGCACGTCGCGGATCTCGGCGCGCTCGTAGAACCGGGGCCCGCCGATGACCTGATAGGCGATCGCGTAGCGGCCGAACTGCTCTTCGAGCACGCGCGCCTGCGCGTTGGTCCTGTACAGGACGGCGATCTCATGGGGCGCGTAGGCGCGCTCGGCCCCGCCGCCGCCCTCGCCCTCGAGCAGCTTCTGCACCTCGCTGGCCACGAACTGGGCTTCGGCGCGCTCGTCGTTGACCTCGACGATCTGCGCCGGCGCCCCCCGGCCGCGCGGCGTCCACAGGTTCTTGCCTTTGCGCTCGCGGTTGTGGGTGACGACCGCGTTGGCCACGTCGAGGATCGCCTGCGTCGAGCGGTAGTTCTGCTCCAGGTGGATGACCCTGGCCTCGGGGTAGTCGCGCTCGAACTCGAGGATGTTGCGGATGTCGGCCCCGCGCCACGAGTAGATCGACTGGTCGTCGTCGCCGACCACGGCGAGGTTGCGGTGCTCGCCGGCGAGCAGGT
>CAZTMO010000371.1:0-1671 GCA_964615105.1 uncultured Thermoleophilia bacterium | reverse complement strand
CTACCGGGTTGCCGCGCACGTAGTTGCGGTCGTAGAGGTGCTGGATGATGTCGGCCCGCGTCGCCTTGGTCCCGAGACCGAGCTCTTCCATCTTCTCGATGAGCGGGCCCTGGCCGTAGCGCGACGGCGGCTGGGTCTCTTTGGCCTCGGAACGCACGTCGATCACCTCGAGCTCGTCGCCGGGCGCGAGCGGCGGCAGCGGCTTGTCGCGCTTCGCCGCGTAGCGCTCGTAGACCTCGAGGAACCCCGGCTTCGCGACGCGGCTGCCCCGGGCGAGGTACGGTTCGCTGCCGATGCGCACGTCGAGCCTCTGGCTCTCGACGACCGCGCCCGGCAGCAGCGTGGCCAGGAAGCGACGCGCGACCAGGTCGTACACCTTCGCCTGGTCGCCCGTGAGCTCCCGCCGCGGCGCCCCGACCGGGTAGATCGGCGGATGGTCGGTGGTCCGCTTCTTGCCCCGTGTCGGCGTGAGCTTGCCGACACCGCCGAGACGCTCGGCGACGGCCGCGACCGGAGCGTACCTCTTCAGCGCCTGCAGACTGGCGTGCAGGTCGAGGGACGCCGGGTAGACGGTGTTGTCGGTGCGCGGGTAGCTGATCAGCCCCTCAAGGTAGAGGGACTCCGCGGCGCGCATCGCCCGCGCCGGAGCGACGCCGACCGCGGAGGCGGCGCTCATGAGCGCCGTCGTGTTGAACGGCGGCGGCGGCGCGAGCGGCCGCGGCTGTGCCTTGTAGGCGGTCACCACGCCGGTCCCGGCGTCGGAGCCGGCGAGCGCCGCCTCGGCCTCGGCAAGCGTGTCAAAGCGTCCGTGCGCGTGCGCCACCTCAAGCTCGTCACCGTCGCGACGCAGACGCGCCTTGACCTCCCAGTACGGAACGGGAATGAAGGCCCGCCGCGCCAGCTCGCGGTCGACGACGAGCCTCAGGGTCGGCGTCTGGACCCTGCCCACGGAGAGGTACTCAGACCCGTAGCGGTACGACGCCAACGACATGAAGCGTGTGAGGACGGCGCCCCAGATGAGATCGATGTCCTGGCGCGAGTGCGCGGCCTCGGCGAGGCTGAAGTCGACGGTCGTCGGCTTGGCGAAAGCGGCCCTCACCTCGGCGGGCGTGAGAGCCGAGTACCGCGCCCGGAAGTGCCGGTCGACGACTTTGGAGGGGAGCATGGCCTTCACGAGGACGCCGGTCTCGCCGTCACCGACAGGCGCGGCCCCGGTCGTCGCGGCGCCGCCCTTCGACGTCTTCTTGCCCTTCTCTGGCCGATCGTTCGGATGGCGCCGGTGCGCCTCGCCGCGCAGGATCGTGAGCGCCTCGTGGCCGATGAGCTCGCCCTCGCGATCGTAGTCGGTGGCGATGTACAGTTCGTCGGCCCCCTTGGCCGCGGCGCGCAGCGCGGCGAGCGTCGTGACGGCGCCGCCGTCGACGATCCAGGCGAGGTCGGGCTCGCGGATCATGCGCTCGAGGTACTTGAGGCTCCAGCGCTTGTACGTGTTGGGGAACACGCTCTCCATGACGTGGCCGCGCAGGCCGATGGTCGTGGCCGGCGCGCCGTCCCACTCGAACGAGTAGGAGCGCACCTTCTGGCGGCCACGGCCGTGCTCGCGCACGGTGACGCGACCGCCGAGGATGTCGGCGATCTTGCGCGCAGCGGAGTCCTTCTCTGTGACGATGA
>CAZTMO010000370.1:0-1682 GCA_964615105.1 uncultured Thermoleophilia bacterium | reverse complement strand
GCCGGCGAGCGCCGGCGCAAGGACCGCGCCGCCGGTCAGGGCGGTCTCTTCGACGACGTTCCCGACGGGCACGGCGAGCAGCCGCCGACGATCACGACACGCGAGTTCGATCCGGCGACGAAGCTGCGCCTCGAGAAAGAAGCGCTCGGTCTCTACGTCTCCTCGCACCCGCTGCAGGGCCTGCGCGAGCAACTCCGCGCCGAGGTCGACGTCCCCGTCGGCGCGCTCGACGAGACGGCCGGCGAGACGATCCTCTGGACCGGCGGCATCGTCGCCGCCGTGCAGCGCAAGGTGAACAAGCAGGGCGGCGTCTGGCTCGTCTTTCGCCTCGAGGACGTCGACGGCGGCTGCGAGTGCATCGCCTGGGCGAGCACGTACGAGCAGTACCGCGAACTGCTCGTCGAGGACGCGATCGTGAAGGTGAAGGGGCGCGTCGATCGTCGCACTGAAGACGAGGTCAAGCTCGTGGTGCTCGAGGTCGTCCCGTTCGGCGGTGTCAGCCAGTACCGCCCGCTCACGCTCACCATCGAAGCGACGACTGTCGAGCAGTCGCTTATCGGCGACCTCAAGCGCGTCCTCGCCGACTTTCCCGGTGACGTCCCGGTCGTGTTGCACCTGGTCGCCGACGACAGGCTGACCCGTCTCCGCGTCGGCGACGGCCTGCGCGTCGACCCGGTCGCCGGCCTGTACGCTGAGCTCAAGGCGCTGCTCGGTGAGGGCAGCGTCCAGGCGGGCGCGTGAGCGCGCCCGCCTGTCACACGACCCTGGAGAGGCCATGATCCCCGAAGGCATGCGCGACGTTCTCCCCGTCGAGGCCGCCGAGCTGCACGCCATCGAAGCGGTCGTCCGCGCCCGCTTCGCGGCCTACGGTTACGCCGAGGTCCGCACGCCGACGCTCGAGTTCGCGGAGACCCTGGAGCTCGCCGACGACGACACCCTGGGAGGCGGCTACCGTCTCTTCGACGAACGCGGTCGCGAACTCATGCTGCGCACCGACATGACGGTGCCGGTGGCGCGTCTCGCGGCAGCGCGCTTCCGTGACCGGCCGCTGCCGCTGCGCTTCTTCTACATCGGCGACTCGTATCGCCCCTGGGCGCCGCAGCGCATCCAGGACGGGCAGTTCTTGCAGGCCGGCGTCGAGCTCGTCGGCGCGGCGTCGGCCGAGGCCGACGCCGAGTGCGTCACCCTCCTCTGCGACGCCCTCGAGGCGGCCGGGTTGCCGGAGCACCGCGTCACGCTCAACACGATGGCCTTCCCGACTGCGCTCGTCGACACCCTGGGACTCGTGGACGAGGACGACCGCGACGCCCTGCTCGAAGCGCTCGCCGACCGTGACTACCCGCTCCTCGAGTCGATCGCCGCCAACGCCGAGGTCGGCGACGAGGCGCTCAAGGCGCTTCAGGCGACGCTGGCGCTCGGCGGCACGCGCGACAGCCTCGGGCAGGCGCGCAAGCTGGCGACGACGCCGGCGATGGTCGCGGCGATCGACCGCCTCGTCGAAGTGCGCGATCTCGTCGCCGCGGCGGGTTACGATAACGCGGTGACGTTCGATTTCGGGCTCTTTCAGGACCTCACCTACTACACCGGTCTGATCTTCGAGGCGTGGGCGCCGGGCGTCGGTATGCCCGTGGCCTCGGGGGGGCGCTACGACGAGCTCCCCGCGCGATTCGAGTGGGAGGTCT
>CAZTMO010000369.1:0-1709 GCA_964615105.1 uncultured Thermoleophilia bacterium | reverse complement strand
CAGTTCGGCATCAAGATCGACGTCACCTCGGAAGGCATCGCCGCCGCGGCGGCGATCCACTTCGGCCGCGCCGTGCGGTACATCCCGAGCCTGCCGGAATCGATGTACCTGAGCCCGAAGCGGCATCCGTTCGACATGAAGGTGAAGCTGGCCGCAGACGCCGAGGGCACCCTCACGGCGCTGGGCATGGACATCCTCGTCGACAACGGCGCCTACAACTCGATGGGCAACGTCGTGATGTTGAGGGCGTTGATGATGCTGTCCGGCTCCTACAACATCCCCAACGTCGACGTCATGGCGCGCCTCGTCTACACGAACAACCCCTGGGGAGCCGCGGCGCGCGGCGCCGGCCCGCCCCAGGTCAACTACGCCCTCGAATGCGCCATGGACCAGCTCGCCCGCAAGATGCGAATGGACCCGCTCGAGTTCAGGCGCCGCAACTCGCTGCGCCCGGGTCAGTCGAAGTCGACGGGGCAGGTCGTGGAGGAGTGGCCGTATCCCGAGCTCTGCGACGCCGTCAAGTCCGATTACGAGCGGGCCGTGCGCGAGGCCCGGGCGAGCGACAACGGCAGCAAGAAACGGGGCGTTGGCCTGGCCGGCGGGTCGTTCGGCATCGGCGGCCCCAACGACCAGAGTATGGTCGCGGTCGAGCTCGACCCGGACGACGGCGTGACCGTGTACGGCGCCGTCGCCGACCCCGGGGAGGGCAACGACTCGATGCTCCAGCAGTTGGCCGCCGATGCGATGGCGCTCCCGCTCGACAAGGTGCGGCTGGTGACGCGCACGACGGAGTACACGACCGCGAACGGTCCATCAGCGGCCAGCCGGCACACGTACATGTCGGGCGGGTCGATGCTCGACGCCATACGGCAGTTGAAGGAAGCGATGACGGAGTGCGGCGCGTCGACGTACGCCGGAATGAAGAAGGCGGGTGTGGCGACGCGCTACATGGGCACGAAGAAGATGGAGGTCGGCAACCTCGACCCGGCGACGGGGCAGGGGCCGTCTTTCCAGTCGCAGGTGCACGCCCTCCAGCTCGCTGAGGTCGAGGTCGACACCGAGACGGGCGAGGTGCAGGTCCTGAACATGGTGTGCGCGGTCGACGCCGGCCGGATCATCCACCCCGACAACGTGATCGGGCAACTGCACGGCGGCATGGACATGGGCGTCGGTCTTGCGTTGCGCGAGGAATACGTCGCCGGCAAGACAAAGGATTGGGTGACGTTCAAGTACCCGAGCATGCAGACCGCCTTCGACATGGACGTCATCCTTCGCGAGACGCCGCGGAAGTACGGCGCCAACGGCTCCGTCGGCGTCGGCGAGATGACCCTGATACCTACGGCGCCCGCCGTGCTCAATGCGATCGAGGACGCGACCGGCGCGCGTGTCTACGACCTGCCGGCCACGCCGGACAAGATCAAAGCCGCGCTGGCCGCGATGAAGTGAGCGACCTGCCGGGACCCGGTGGCGGCTCAGGCGGAGAGCTAGGCCTGAGCCGCCTCGTCCGGCAGGTCGCCGGTCGCGAGGTCATGTTCGACAACGAGGGCTTTCTCTGGAGCGCCGACGACTGGAGCGAGGACCTCGCCGCCGCGTTGGCCGTCGAGGGCGGTCTGGAATCGCTCGGCGACGAGCATTGGCGTGTTCTGCACTACTTGCGCGAGTACTTTGCACACAACGGCCGGGCGCCGCTCAACCGGCAGCTCGCCGCC
>CAZTMO010000368.1:0-1739 GCA_964615105.1 uncultured Thermoleophilia bacterium | reverse complement strand
TATCTCCTGGGAATATAATCTCTAGCGCCGCCTCCGCGCCGCAGACCGCGAACCGCGGCGGCGCGTCAGCAGGCGGCGCCTGCAGGTCGACGACCTCCGTCCCGACGACGACGTCCCCGACGGCAACGCCGTCCGCCAGGCCGCCGCACGCGTTCAGAAGCAGGAAACGCTGCACGCCCCAGCACGCGAGATCGGCCACCGGGCGCTCGAGCTCGGCCTCGCTCCAGCCCTCGTAGAGGTGGGGGCGTCCGTGGATGAGCGCGAGCCGCGGCCCGGCGCGATCCGGAACCGTCCCATCGGCCCCGGCGACGGCACCCAGACGCGCGAGGACGAGCGTGCTGCCGTGGCCGGCGACCGCCGGCGGCGGCCAACCGAAGTCGGTGAGCGCATATTGGCGCTCGATCAGGGCGCCGTCGGGCAGGGCGGCGAGACCCGAACCGAAGATGACGGCCGCGTCCGCCGCGACCGCGAGCCCGGCCACCGTCACCTGATCGCCTCGCCTGCCAGCGGAGGCTCTTCGCCGGTGAGACGCCAGAACGCGGTCGCGCCGACGTCTTCCTGGGCGCCGTCCCGGCGCCCCCGAGGCAGGCCGAGGGCGAGGAGCGGCGAGTACTCGCGAGAGTGGTCGGTGCTGAGGGTGGTCGGGTCGACCCCGTGGTCGGCGCAGAGGAGCATCGCGTCGCCCCGTCGCAGACGGCGCTCGAAGTCGGGAAGGGCGCGGTCGACCTCCGCCAGGCCGGCCGCGAACCCGTCCACGTCGTTGCGGTGGCCCCAAGTCTGATCGAAGTCGACGAGATTGGCGAAGAGCAGGCCTTCGTCCATCTCGTCGAGGTGACGCAGACAGGCGGCGATGCCGGCCGTGTTGTCGGTCGTATGGTCGTCGACGTCGACTCCGCGCTGGGCGAAGATCTCGCCGATCTTGCCCACCCCGACGACCGGGACCCCTCGCTCGTGGAGCAGGTCGAGGTAGGTCGGGCCCGTCGGCGGCAACGAGAAGTCGCGGCGCCGCGGCGTGCGCGCGTACGCGCCGGGCCGCCCGGCGAAGGGGCGCGCGATCACCCGGCCAACGGCGTGCTCGCCGCGCAGGATCTCGCGGGCGCTCGCGCACCAGCGATAGAGCTCCTCCACCGGGACGACGTCCTCGTGGCAGGCGACCTGAAACACCGAGTCGGCGGACGTATACACGATGGGCCTGCCCGTGGCCACGTGCTCGTCCCCGAGCTCGGCGATGATGCCCGTACCCGAGGCCGGCCGATTGCAGAGCACCGGCCGGCCGATCGCCGCCTCGAAGGGTTCGATCACCTCCGGCGGAAAGCCGTGCGGGTAGTTCGGGAACGGGCGCTCGAGGACGAGGCCCATGAGCTCCCAGTGCCCGGTGGTGGTGTCCTTGCCGGCGCCGCGCGAGAGCAGGCGACCGTAGGTCGCCTCGGGGCGCGGCGCCCCGAGCACGCCGCCGTCCGCGCGGCGCAGCGGACCCACGATCGCCCCGAGGCCGAGTCCGGTGAGGTTCGGCAACGGGACGGAGGTGCGCTCCAGCACGTGCTGCAGCGTCGCCGAGCCGGCGTCGCCGTAGGCCGCTGCGTCGGGGAGCTCGCCGGCGCCGACCCCGTCCAGCACGCAGACGAAGACGCGGGTCATGCCGGGCCGCCTTCGACCGCCGGCGCCGGCCCTTCATCGGCCGTGTCCGTGCGCTTGCCCGCCGGCGCAGCCCCATCGTCCTCGCCGCCGCGCGCCCCGAC
>CAZTMO010000367.1:0-1749 GCA_964615105.1 uncultured Thermoleophilia bacterium | reverse complement strand
GGGCGGCGCCCCCCGCGGCGGCGCCGTGGTGCCCCGCCGCGGCCAGACGGTCGCCTGCCGGCTCGAAGGCCAGGGCCGCCTCGCGCTGCTCGAGCAGCGCGGCCAGCGGCTCGCAGCCGTGTTCCACCGCGAGCTCGGGGACCGACGGCGCCACGGGCGCCGAGGCCCCGGTCCCGCCCGCCGCGTCCTGACCGGACTCAAGCACGGCGGCGACGGGGCCCGGCGTCGCCTGCGGCCCGCTCGCGGCGAGCTCGTGCAGCCGCCGGACCAGACTGCGGAAGTCGTAGCGCCGGAACTCCGCTTCGACCGCGGCGACCGGCAACACGTAGCCGCCACGCGCCACCAGCTGCGCGGGGTCGGCGTCGAGCGGCACATCGAGGACCATGGTCGCGAGACGTTTCGAGAGGCGCGCCGTCTGCTCGTGTTCGAGCAGCAGGGCGCGCCGCTTCTCAGACGCCACCTCGTTGATGCGCTCGTAGACCGCCTCGAGGCTCCCGAACTGCTGCAGAAGCTGGGCGGCGATCTTCTCCCCCACGCCGGGCACCCCGGGGATGTTGTCCGACGCGTCGCCCTTGAGGCCGATGTAGTCCGGGATGCGCTCGGGCGGCACGCCGAAGCGCGCGACGACCGCGCCCGGCGTGTACACCTTGACGTCGGTGATGCCGCGGCCGGTGGCCATCACCCAGACGTCGTCGTCGACGAGCTGCAGGGCGTCGCGGTCGCCGGTGACGATCACGGTGCCCACGCCCTCGCGCTTCGCCGCCGTAGCGAGCGTGCCGAGGATGTCGTCCGCCTCGTAGCCCGGCCGGATGAGGTTGACGAAGCCGAACGCCCCGACCAGCCCGGGCAGACGCGGCCACTGCTGCGAGAGCAGGTCCGGCATCTCGGGCCGGTGCGCCTTGTAGTCTTCGAACTCCTCGTGGCGAAACGTCTTCTCGGGTCCGTCCCAGGCGACGACGACGTTCGCCGGCCGGTACTCGGCGACGATCTTGAGCAGCATCTGGCTGAACCCGAACAGCGCGTTCGTCGGGAACCCGTCCGCCGTCGTGATCGTGTCGGGAAGCGCGAAGAAAGCGCGGAACGCGAGGCTGGACCCGTCGAGGAGGTAAAGGCGGTCGCCGAGAGAGCCGGCGCTCACGGTCGCAGCCTCTTCACCAGGAGGACGCGCGTGCCACCCGGCCCGCAGGCGACCAGCATGTCGTCGCTCATGGTGCGCATGAAGTGGATGCCGCGCCCCGCCACCTGCGTCGGCTCCGGGGCGCAGATCGGCGCCGCGTCCATGCCGGTGCCGTGATCGCCGATCTCGACCGCGACCTCATCCGCGTAACAGAAGAAGCGCACCGTGATGTCGTCGTCGGCGCCGCGCGGCGAGCCGTGCCGCAGCGCATTGGCGAGCGCCTCGCCGGCGGCGACGTGCAACTCGAACAGCCGTGTGCCGCCCATGCCGCAGATCTCCGCGAAGGCGACGATCCGGCGCCGCGCGTTGGGCAGCTCGTGGTCGGTCGCCGGGAAGCTGAACTCGTGCTGCCAGCGCGGCCGGTCCGGAAGGGCGACGTGCTCGACCCCTTCGAGGGCGGGGCCGGCCGGCGCCTCGGGCACGGCGCCGGCGAGCCCCGCCCTCGCGAGGTCGGCGCGCAGGGCGTGGTCCTCGCAGGCGACGACGAACTCGCCGCCGACCTCGTGAAAGGCGCGCGACGCGCCGCTGAGCACGGCGAGCGTGTCGTCGCCGACGGGCACCTGCGGCTCGAG
>CAZTMO010000366.1:0-1762 GCA_964615105.1 uncultured Thermoleophilia bacterium | reverse complement strand
CCGAGGACGGGGTGGTCGTCGATGCGCCGGTTCATCGCCGGAACGACTCTGGGCGGGCGGGGCGTCTCACGCGGCGACCACGAGGCCACGTGGTCTCCGCAGAGCCCGGCATGGCGACGTCCCGTTCAGCGGTCCTTGAGAAAGCTCGGGATGTCGAGGACGTCGTCATCGACGTCGAACGACGGCCGCGTCTCGTCGCCGAACAGCGGCGTGCCCTTCGGCTCTGGCCTGGTCTCGCGCGCCGTAGCGGGCTCACCCGCCGCGACGGGACGGTCGAAACCGGTCGCGATGACCGTGACCCGCACCTCGTCGCCGAGCGCCGGGTCGATGACCGCGCCGAAGATGATGTTGCAGTCGCTGTCGGCGGCGCCCGAGATGATCTCGGCGGCCTCGTTGATCTCGAAGAGGCCGAGGTCGTCGCCGCCGGTGATGTTGAGGAGGATACCGCGGGCGCCCTCGACGCTGGCCTCGAGCAGGGGCGAGCTGATCGCCGCCCGCGCCGCCTCGACGGCGCGGCTCTCGCCGCCCGACACGCCGATGCCCATGAGCGCCGAGCCGGCGTCCTTCATGATCGTGCGCACGTCGGCGAAGTCGAGGTTGATGAGCCCGGGGACGGTGATGAGGTCGGTGATGCCTTGTACGCCCTGGCGGAGGACGTCGTCGGCGACCTTGAAGGCTTCGATCACCGAGGTGCGCCGCTCGACCACCTGCAGCAGGCGGTCGTTGGGGATGATGATCAGCGTGTCGACCTTCTCGCGCAGGCTCTGGATGCCGTCCTCGGCCTGGCGCGCGCGGCGCTTGCCCTCGAAGCCGAACGGGCGCGTGACGACACCCACGGTGAGGGCGCCGAGCTCTTTCGCCAGCTCGGCGATGACGGGCGCGGCGCCGGTACCCGTACCGCCGCCCTTGCCGGCCGTGACGAACACCATGTCGGCGCCCTTGAGGGCGTCGCGAAGCTCGTCCTTGCTCTCCATCGCCGCCTGGTAGCCGATCGTCGGGTTGGCGCCGGCTCCGAGGCCGCGGGTGATCTTGCTGCCGATGTGGATCTTGACGTCGGCGTCGCACATCTGCAGCGCCTGGGCGTCGGTGTTCACGGCGATGAACTCGACCCCGCGAAGCCCGGCGTCGACCATGCGGTTGACAGCGTTCGTGCCGCCGCCGCCGACGCCGACGACCTTGATCACGGCGAGGTAGTTCGCGGAGCCGTCGATCATCTGTCCACCCTCCTGTCGCGGTCGACACTCGCCGTCAGGTCCTGCGCCAGACCCTCGACCTTGGCTTGAGAGTCGGCCAACGGTGTCGCCTTGCCGTCTCCCGAAGCCTTGCTTTGCAGGGGTTTCTCTGACCGGGAACCCTGCAGCCCGCGTCGAGCCGGGAGCGTTTGCCTAGCATACTGACGGCTCGGAACGAGTGTCAATCGAGAGCGCTGCACGTCTCGCCTGAGCAGGCGCATCCTCCGACCCTCGACTACGGGCTGAGCCGGGGTCGTGCGAGCGGCCGGTCCGGCGCCGACACGTCGACCGCGGTCGGCGTGACGTGGGCGCGCCGGTAGGCGGCGAGCACCGCCCTGAGGGACAGCACCTTGGCGCGCACGCGTTCCTCTCCGCCGAGCTCCACGAGGGGGCCGTCCTTGAGATCGAGCGTGACCTGAGCGTCGCCGTCGACGCGAACGACGGCGACGCGAGAGCGAAGCGACCCGGGCAGCGCGGCGAGCACGCGCAAGGCGAGCAGAACGTCGGGGTCGCGGAGCACGGTGCCGGGC
>CAZTMO010000365.1:0-1803 GCA_964615105.1 uncultured Thermoleophilia bacterium | reverse complement strand
CAGCGCCGTCGCCGGCGTGCCCTGGCGCACGCGGCCGCCGTGCCGCGCCGTCCCGAGGGCGAGGGCGTAGCACAACATCATCGGATTGACCTGACCATCCATGGGGCGGAACCAACCGCCGAGCGTGTTCTCGGGGAAGAGCCTCGAGAGCTCAAAGACCTGGCCGCGGTCGAGCCAGCGGACGTCGTGACCCTGCTCGATGTGGCCGCGGAACTCGGCGTCGATCTCGTCCTTGTCGGTGTCGCCCTCGAGGACGACCTGCAGGGTCCCGGCGCGCAGGTATTCGACGTCCACGTCCGTCACGGCGAGCAGCTCCTCGGCGAGTCCGGGCCAGCGCTCGGCCGAGCGGTAGTAATAGTCGACGAGCGGCGAGGCCGGGTTGACGGCCGTGTCGAGCAGGCCGCCGTTGCGACCGCTCGCGCCTTGACCGATGTCGCCGGCCTCGAGCAGAAGGACGTCGGCCCCGCGCTTGGCCAGTTGGTAGGCGATCGACGATCCGCTCGCACCGCCGCCGAGCACGACGGCGTCGCAATAGCGCGGCAGGGGTGCGAAGAGGTCGCTCATGCGCGGGTCCGGGATGCGAGGCGGTCTTTCATGGCGGCGATGATGTCAGCACGCATCACAACCGCCGGCGAACGGTCACCGCCGCTTCGGGGGCCTGCCATGGGCCTTGGATCGCCGGGGATGAGGGCACCGCGCCGGACGTCTCAAAGCTGCGCGAAGAGCGCATCGACCCGGCTGCGCAGTGATCGCTGCAGCTTGTTGAGCGAGTCGTTGCCGAAAAGCCAGACCTGGGCCACAGGATCGGGGGCCGCGATGACGCTGCCGCCTTCGACGGCGTGGACAGCGACAGGCAACGCGACGGCGCCCGGCATGTCGGGGTCGGCAGCGAACGCCTTGGCGGACGCGGCGGGTGCGCCGACCAGCAGCAGGGTGTACCCGGCGGGGAGGCGCGGGCTGATGCGCGTGCCCGCGATCTCGGCGAAGACCACGAGGTCGTTCAGCTCGAGCACCCCCCTTAGTCGCGCCACGGTGTCGCCTGGGTTGAGCGACAGGGTCTTCGCGGCGCGATACCGCCCCAGTGCGGCGTGGTCAGCGGCGTCCTCCGGGGCGGGGAAGGTGGAGCGCAGGTACTCGACGATGTCGCCGGACCCGCGGACGATCCGTTCGTCGTCCTGAAGGACCGGGACGGCGGCCTCGCCGGTCAGCGCGATCAGCTCGGCGCGTTCCTCGCGGCGGGCCGGCACGTTGACCGTCAGGCAGGTCAGGCCCAGCTCGGTCATCGTCTGGCGCACGAGGTGACAGTAGGGGCACCACTCGACTTGATACAGCGTGAGCAGCTCGGACCTCCTCACGACGGGGGTGGCGGGTCTCGCGTCGGGCGAAGTCTCGCATCAAGGGCCCGTACCGGCAAGGGCGTTGCGCACGTCCGCCGCGCGGGCCGCCTGTCGCCGGCCGAGGACCGTCTGCCGAGCGTCGCCTACAGAGCAGTCTGGTCGACTGACCAGAGGTGCCGTACGGCGTATGCGCGCCAGGGTCGCCAGCGTTCGGCGTGCGCCGTCGCCTCGGCCACGGTGCCCGGTGCGCCGAGCGCGGCCAGACCGCGCAGGACGCCGAGGTCGCTGGCCGGGAAGGCGTCGGGGTCGGCCAGTGCACGCATGGCGATGTACTCCGCCGTCCACGGTCCGACGCCGCGGATCTCGAGGAGGCGCCGGCGCGCATCGTCGCGCGCGGCGCCGGCGTCCAGGTCGAGGGCGCCGTCGGCGACCATCGTCGCGATCGTGCGGAGAGTCGCAGCGCGCG
>CAZTMO010000364.1:0-1803 GCA_964615105.1 uncultured Thermoleophilia bacterium | reverse complement strand
ACCTCGCCCAGGCCGTCGAAGTTGAAGTGCACGGCGCCGCACGACGCGCCGTCGCAGCGCACCCGGTATTGCAGGTGCCGACGGTCGCGCGTGAGGCGCGGCGCGACGACCTCGGCGCCGTGCAGGACGAGGTTGACGCGCGGGTTGCCGACGCCGTGCGGTGCGAGCAGCTCGAGCTCGTCGGCGAGCTCGAGCGTGAGCTCATCGCCACCCACCACGGCGTCGGCCACACGCGTGCGTTCAAGCTCGGCGGCACCCAGTATCGCGGCGGCGTGCGCGGTGAAGGCCTCGCGAAAGGCGGGGATCGCGCGACGCTCGAGACGTAACCCGCAGGCCGCGCGATGCCCGCCGTAGGCGATCAGGTGCCCCGCGGCGGCGTGGACGCCGGAGAGCAGGTCGTAGGCCGCGATGCTCCGTCCCGAACCCTTGGCAAGCTCGCCGTCCTCGCTCAACAGGATCGTCGGCCGGTGGAAGCGCTCGGCGATACGCGAGGCGACGATGCCGACCACGCCCTCGTGCCAATCCGGCGAGGAGAGCACGAGCGCGGGTGGCAGCGGCTCGGGCACCTGTGAGACGGCGGAGGCGAAGATGCCGCGCTCTATCTCCTGCCGCTCGTGGTTGAGCTCGTTGAGGCGCAGGGCGAGCGGCAGCGCCGTCTCGCGGTCGGCGGCGGCGAGAAGTTCGAGCGCGATCGTCGCGTCCTCGAGACGCCCGGCGGCGTTCAGGCGGGGAGCCAGGCGAAAGCCGACGACTCCCGCGGTGACCCTGCCCGGCGCCACGTCGGCGACCTCCATCAACGCGGCGAGGCCCGGGCGGCCGGCGCCGCGCAGGCGCCCCAGGCCCATCGTCACCAGCGTCCTGTTCTCGTCGACCAGGGGGACGAGGTCGGCGATCGTGCCCAAAGCGACGACGTCGGTGTACTGGCGCAGGGCAAGGGGGACTTCGACGCGCGCCGCGTCCCCGTCGTGCAACAGGGCGTGCGCGAGCTTGAAGGCGACGCCCACGCCGGCGAGCTGGGGACAGGGCGCACCCGGCAGCTTCGGGGACACCACGACGCACTCGGGCAGTGGCCCTTCGATCTCGTGATGGTCGGTGACGATCACGTCCATGCCGAGCTCACGCGCCTGCGCGACCTCGTCGCGGGCGCCGATGCCGCAGTCGACCGTCACCAGGAGCTTGACGCCCTCGGCGGCGAGCTCCTCGACGGTGCCGAGCGCGACGCCGTACCCCTCGGTGAACCGGTTCGGCAGGCGCCGGCGCACGTCGGCGCCGAGCTCGTCGAGGACGCTGGCGAGCAGGAACGTCGCCGTGATGCCGTCGGCGTCGTAGTCGCCGTGCACGGCGATGGCCTCGCCGCGCTTGAGCGCCTGGTCGATGCGCCGCCGCGCCTCGGCCACGCCGGGCAGCAGACAGGGACCGTGGACGAGGTCGCCGGGGTGCAGGAAGGCGCGCGCCTCGGCCGGGTCGGCGAGTCCGCGCCGGACGAGGATCTCGGCGAGCGTCTCGCCGACCCCGAGCTCGGCGACGAGCCGGCGGGCGGCCGTGTAGTCGACCGGCGCGATGCGCCAGGAACCGTCGTCGATCAAGGCTGCATCACGCCGCCCAGTCTACCGCCCGCAGGCGACGGATGCGGCGCCCGGCGACGGCCGCCGGCGGGATCAGCCCGCGTCGCCTTCGCCTGCGGGCGGGTCGGTGGCGGCGGCTGGGTCGGTGGCGGCGGTTGGGTCGGTGGCGGCGGTTGGGTCGATGCCGGCGGCGGGGTCCTCGCCGCGATCCGGCGCGATGACCACCCGCGCCTCGTCC
>CAZTMO010000363.1:0-1806 GCA_964615105.1 uncultured Thermoleophilia bacterium | reverse complement strand
CGTCGACCGTCGTCCACTTGACGGCGGCCTCGACCGCGTCGTGCATCAGGTCGAACCCGTCGAGGTCACCGGTCCACATCGTGAGCTCGCAGAGGGCGAGCAACCAGAGCGGCGTGACATCGATGGCGCCGAAGTACGGCGTGTGCGGGATCGTCCGCAGGTTCGCCAGCTCGCCGCGGCGCAGCTCGTGCATGATCTTGCCCGGCTGCTCCTCGCGAAAGGCCGAGTTGACACGGCCCTGCCGGCGCGCGAGGTAGCGCACCGCCGAGCGCGCGAAGCGCAGGTCCAGCAGCAGGGTCTCGAGGCCCACGGTGAGCATCGCGCGGCCGAGCGGCGCCACGAACCAGGGCACGCCGGCGAGGGTCACGCGCCCGTCCTCGGCGGCCATGGTGAGCATCCGCAGGTCGTCGCGGGCGCGGCGCAACACGGCGTTGAGCTGCTCGTTGTCGGTGTAGATCTCGGTCTCCTCGGCTGCCCAGCGCTCGTGGTCGTGACGGACCGCGCCGAGCGCATCGTTCAGGTCGGCGCCGAGCGCCGGGTCCGCGACCGCGCTCGGCGGCGGTGGCCCGTCCGGGGCCACTGCGACGTTGAAGCGGATGAGGGCGCGCTCGCCGGGCGCGAGCCGCACGCGGTAGCGCGCCCGCCCCGCGCGCAGCGAGGACGGCGGGTCGGCGAACGCGATCGTCGTCGTGCGCTCGACCCCGTCGAGGCCGTCGTAGGCGAAGGTGAGGGTCGCGCCCGAAGCCGCCGGCGGCCGGACACGGCCGCGGCGCCGGCGGCGCACGCCGCGGACCTCGAAGAGGTCGGCGAAATCGGCGTCGAAGTGAAGGTCGAGGATGGTGTCGACCGGCTGGTGGTGGTGGTTGCGCACGCGGATCAGCTCGTAGAGCTTGTCGGCGAGCACCCGTGTGCGACGGACGTGCACCGCCGCCTGGGGGACCAGCCGCCCGTCTGATGGCCGCAGCTCGAGGTTCGTGAGCTCGACGGTCTCGCCGTACCCCGAGTCGGCCGACGATGCCAGCACGACGGGCGGGCGTCCGCCGAGCGCGAGTTCCATACGGCTGAGGTGCCTAGTGTCGCGGTAGTAGAGACCGAGCACCGAGTCGTCCCCGCCGGGCGCGTGCCCCAGCGCGTTCGTGTAGAGCAGGAGCTCGCCCTCCATCGCGACCAGTCGCGCAGCGCGATCGCCCCTCATGATGTAGCGCTCGGCGCTGGTCGTCACCGGAGTGTCGCGGTCGGCGCCTCGCGGCTGGTCGGTCATGGGGTGGCTCCCGGCTTCGGCGGCAGGCATCGCGTTCCCTACCCGCTCGCCGCCAGGAACATCCGCATCAGCGACGGGCCGTCCCCGACGAAGACGCCGGTGCGCCCCGCCTCGAGCTCGCTGAAGGCGGGTGACGGGGACGAGGCGGCCGCCGCCACGCGGTCGCCGCGCGCGAACACGAACGGCACCGGGCCGGCCGCGTGGGTGCGGATGCGCAGCGGCGTCTGGTGGTCGGGCAGGACGAGCACCGCCGCCGCCGGATGCGCCTCGACCAGCGGCGCGAGCACCTCGCGGTCGACGCGCTCGATCGCCTTGATCTTCTCGGACAGGCTGCCCATGTGCGCCGCCTCGTCCGGGGCCTCGACATGGACCCAGACGAAGTCGTGGTCGAGCAGAGCCACGACGGCGGCGCGCGCCTTGGCGCCGTAGTCCGTGTCGAGGTCGCCCGTCGCACCCGGCACGTCGATCACGTCAAGGCCGGCGATGCGACCGATGCCGCGCACCAGGTCGACGGCGCCGACGACGGCGCCGCGCAGACCGTAGAT
>CAZTMO010000362.1:0-1808 GCA_964615105.1 uncultured Thermoleophilia bacterium | reverse complement strand
CGGCTGGCAGCGCGGGCAGTAATGCGTCCCGCGGCCGCCGACGACGACGCGCTCCACGGCCGCGCCGCAGACGCGGCACGGCTCGCCCGTCCGCTGGTACACATTGAGGATCTCCTGGAAGCTGCCGCGCTCGCCGGCCGGGTCTATGAAGCTCTCGATGGACGAACCCTCGTGATCGATGCCGGCCTGCAGGGTCTCGAGGAGGGCCGCGTGCAGACGCTTCGCCTCACGCGGCCCCACGCTTCCGGCCGCCCGCAGCGGGTGCAGGCGGGCGCGGAACAGCGCCTCGTCGGCGTAGATGTTTCCGACACCGGCGATGCGTCGCTGGTCGAGCAGAAACGCCTTGAGCGGCGCGCGACGTCCCGCCAGCGCGCCGCGAAGGTGACCGACGTCGAACGCCTCCGAGAACGGCTCCGGGCCCATCGCGGCGAAGAACGCGTCCTCCTCGGCCGGATCGAGCGACCAGAGACGGCCGAAGCGCCGCATGTCGCTGAAGTGGAGCTCGGTCGCCGGCTCAAGCGAGATGACGAAGCGCGCCGGGCGACCACCGGGCTCCGGCCTGAAGAGCAATTGCCCGGTCATGCGCAGGTGGACGACGACGAGACGGCTGGCCGCCGCAGGACCACCGGCTGCCGAAACGCCTTCGTCCGCGGCATCGCCGGGCCGACCGGTGCGCCCTGCGTCCTCGACCACCCCGAGATCGACGATCAGATACTTGCCGCGCCGCCGCAGCCCCAGCACCCGACGGCCGACGATCGTCCGGCGCAGCTCGCCCTCAGGCAGGTCGCACACGGTCGCGTCGTTCACGCGTACATCGCGTACGACCAGCCCCGGCAGACAAGTCAGCAGACGTCGGCGAACGGTCTCGACCTCGGGGAGCTCGGGCATCGCTCAGGCGCCTCCCTCGGACGCGCGGCCGCCCTGCCACCACGCGCACAGGAAGGCGCGCGCCTCGTCCTCGTCCCGCACCACACCCGCCTCGACCTCCTCGTCCAGCGCTTCGAGCGCCTGGCCAACGGCCGGCCCGGGGGCGATGCCCAAGACGCGCATCACATCGTCCCCGCTCAGCACATGCGGCACCGCGGTCTTGGTCACCTGCGACCAGACGGAGCGGGCGAGACGGTAGTGCCGGGCGATCGAGGCCCGTGAGGTCTTCTCCCCCCGTGTCGCGAGGCGATCGCAGAGCGAGAGCGCGACCGACTCGAAGACGAACGGCGTCACGTCGCGGCGGTAACGCGCGACGACGCGCCGCGTCAGCGGCTGTTCGCGCACGAGAAAACCCAGACGCAGGTGACGCCGGACGAGGACGCCAAGGTAGTCGACAAAGCGGCGGCTCAGCCGCAGGCGCTCACCCATCTCCGCGACCATCCGCAGCCCGACCCGGTCGTGATGCCAGAAGAGGATGCGGCCGTTTTCGTCCTTCACGCGCACCTCGGGCTTGCCGATGTCGTGCAGGAGGACGGCCCAGGTGAGCGGAACGAGGCGGGCGGCACCGGGAATGCCGGCCTCGCCGGGATCGACGAGAAAGCCCTCGCCACCGAGCTGCGCGACGATCCCGGGGACGTAGCCCAGGGCTTCGAGCGTGTGCTCGAAGACGTCGTGGTGATGGTAGGGGTTCTGCCTCACGTCGCGCAGGCCGTCGACCTCAGGAAGGACGACGGCCAAGGCGCCGAGGGCGGCGAGCCGGCGCAGGGCGTGAGCCGGTACGGGAGCCGGGGCGGCGAGCAGCGCCGACAGCTCGTCGCGGACGCGCTCGCCGGGAACGTCGGCCAGCGCGGGCGCGGCGCGGCGCGCGGCGGCGCTCGCCG
>CAZTMO010000361.1:0-1815 GCA_964615105.1 uncultured Thermoleophilia bacterium | reverse complement strand
CCGCCGGGCCGTCGCCGGCGCAGACCGTCCTCTACGAGCGCCCGCCGGTCCCGGCGGCGCGCTACGGCCTGCGCGGCCCCGGCGTCGACGCCCAGCTCACGAGCGCCGTCAACCTCATCGGGCGCAGCCGGCGCTGCGACATCGTGCTCACCGACCCGAACGTCTCCCGTCAGCACGCCGAGCTGCGGCTCGCCGGAGGTCAGGTCGTCCTGCGCGACCTCGGGTCGACGAACGGCACGCGCGTGAACCGGCGCGCCGTCACCCAGGTCGTCCTTCGGCCCGGCGACCGTATCGAGGTGGGCACCACCGAGCTGCTCTTCGAGAGGCTCGCGTGAGGGACGGTCGCGTCACGTCGCCGCGGGGCGGCGGGTGGACGATCACGTCCGTCCCCGCGCCGCGACCGAAGTAGGCGGGACCGGCGCCTCCGCGCCGCAGGAGAGGCCAATGATCGACATCGTGTTGCTCGCCCTCAAGATCGCCATCCTGCTCCTCCTTTACCTGTTCATCTGGCAGGTCGTGAGGGGCGCCGTGGCCGACGTGCGCGGTTCGGGCGCCGGGCCGGCGCCGGACGTGGCGCTGCCCGACGGCGCCCGCCACGTCCCCGTCACGACGCCCGAAGACCGGCACCGGCGCCGCGAGGAGCGTGCGTCCGAGCGCACCGAGTCGGGACAGGTGATGGACCTCACGCGGCACATCGCCCCGCGCCTCGTCGTCGAGGAGAGCCCGATCGTCCCTCCCGGAGTGGTCTTTCCGCTCGAGGGTTGGACGACCGTCGGTCGCGCCCCGACGAGCGACATCGTGCTCGACGAGCCCTTCGTGTCGAGCACGCACGCGCGGCTCGTCCCGCGCGATCAGGTCTACATCGTCGAAGACCTGGGGAGCACCAACGGCACGTGGGTGAACGACCGGCCCGTGACGGAGGCGCCTCTCCGGCTCGACGCGCGTCTGCGCATCGGGGAGACCGTCTTCCGCTACGAGGAGTGAGCCGCCGGTGACCCTCGTCACCCACCACGCCGCCCTCTCGGACATCGGGCTTCACCGACGCACGAACGAGGACAGTCACGTGGCGGCGCCGCCCTTGTTCGCGGTCTGCGACGGTATGGGTGGCGCCGAGGCCGGCGAAGTGGCGTCGGCGCTCGCCGCCGAGACGCTCGCCGCGCGCTTCGCCGCCGGCGAGGGCATCGGCGTGGCGGCGCGGGCGGCGAACGCCGCCGTGTTCGCCCGTGCCGGCGAGCGCCGTGAGGAGTCGGGCATGGGCACGACGCTCACCGCGGTCGCCGTGGACGACGACGAGGGTCACTTCGCGCACGTCGGCGACAGCCGGGCCTACCGCCTGCGGGACGGCGCGCTCGAGCAGCTCAGCGCCGACCACTCGTTGGTCGGCGAGATGGTCCGCGGGGGTCAGTTGACCAGGGAGGAGGCCGCCGCCCACCCGCAGCGCAGCGTCCTGAGCAGGGCGCTGGGTACCGAGGCCGAGGTCGAGGTGGACGAGTTCTCGGCCGACCTGCGCGCGGGCGACGTCCTGCTGCTCTGCAGCGACGGGCTCAGCAGCGAGGTCGGCGACGACGTCATCGGGGAGCTGCTCGGCACGGCCGGTCCGGCCGCGGCCGCTCGCGCCCTCGTCGATGCCGCGCTCGCCGCCGGCGGCCACGACAACGTCACCGTGGTCGTGATCGCGGTGGTGGCCGGCGACGAGGCTGGCCCGGCCTCGCCCGAGGCCGTAACGCAAGCCATGCCGGCCCCCGGCGACGCGGACGCCGGCGAGGCAGACGGCGGGACCGGTCCCGGGACGGCGGGCGACGACGCCGGCGCGTC
>CAZTMO010000360.1:0-1817 GCA_964615105.1 uncultured Thermoleophilia bacterium | reverse complement strand
GGCCGCTGCGCCTCATCGTCCTCGTCAAGCAGGTCCCCGACACCGCCAACGTGACGGGTGACGCGATGAAGGAGGACGGCACGATCGACCGCGCCGCGTTGCCGGCCGTGTTCAACCCCGAGGACCTCAACGCCCTCGAGGAGGCGCTCAAGCTCAAGGACCGCCACGGCGGCCGCGTGACCGTCATCACGATGGGCCCGCCGGCCGCCGTCGCCGTGCTGCGCGAGTCGCTGTACCGCGGCGCCGACGAGGTGATCTTGCTGACCGACAAGGCCTTCGCCGGCGCCGACACGTTGGCGACGAGCTACACCCTGGCGCAGGCAGTCAAGAAGGCCGGCGCCTTCGACCTCGTGCTCTGCGGCCGGCAGGCGATCGACGGCGACACCGCCCAGGTCGGACCGCAGACGGCCGAGAAACTGGGCGTGCCGCAGATCACCTGCGTGAGCCGCATCGACGAGGTCGTGGTGAGCGGCGGGGACGGGGACGGCGACGATGGTGCAGGCGGGGACGCGGCCGGGCGCGGGAACGCGGCCGGGCGCAGCCGGGGCCGCGTCGTTGCGACGCGCTCGGTCGAGGGCGGCTTCGAGACCCTCGAGAGCGCCCTCCCGGCGCTGCTGACGGTGACGTCAGAGGCCAACGACCCGCGGCCGCCGAGCGTCAAGCTCGTCATGGTCTACAAGGACGTCGCCGCCGAGGCGCTCCCCGAGTACGACGACAGCTATCTCGACCCGGAGGCCGACGAGGCCACGGTCTGCATGCTGGACCGGGCGGGTCGGCCGGTCTGCCGCGCCAAGGTCGTGCAGTGGGACCACGCCGCGATCGGCTGCGAGCGTGACCTCGTCGGCCTGCGCGGCTCGCCGACGCGTGTGAAGGAGATCGAGAGCGTCGTGCTCGCGCAGAGCGAGGCGCGCATGGTCGAGGCCGACGAGGCCGGCATCGCGGCGCTGGTCCACGAGTTGATCGAGGAGCACATCCTTGGGTAGTCACGCGACCGAAGGGTCCGCGCGGGCAGCCCGAAGGGCCAAGCCGACCGACCCGGTCGCGCACGGCCGCGGCGCCGGCGAGGTCTGGGTGTTCGTCGAGCAACGTGACGGCGTCGCGGCCGAGGTCAGCCTCGAGTTGCTCGGCCGCGCCCGCGAGCTTGCCGACCGTCTCGGCGTGAAGGTAGGCGCCGTGCTGGCCGGGGCGGGCGAGGCCGTCAAGGCCCTCGCGCCCGCCCTCGTCGCCCGCGGCGCCGACACCGTCTACCTCGCCGACGATGAGGACCTCGCGCAGTACCTCGCACTTCCTTACACGAGGCTCATGACCGGCCTCGTCCGCCGGCACCGCCCGCAGATCGTCCTCTACGGCGCGACCACGACCGGTCGCGACCTCGGCCCGCGCGTCGCCAGCGCCTTGCGTACCGGCCTCACCGCCGACTGCACCGACCTGCGCATCGGCGACCTCGAGATGAAGGGCGTCGTCACCAGGGACCTCCTCTACCAGATCCGCCCCGCCTTCGGCGGAAACATCATCGCGACCATCGTGAGCCCCGCCCACGTCCCCCAGATGGCGACGGTGCGCGAGGGCGTCATGGTGATGCCCGAGGCAGACCCGTCCCGCACGGGCGAGATCGTCGAGGTGGCCGTCGCGCGCGGCGCCGTCGCCGCTTCGGACGGCCCCGTCCTCCTCTCTGAGGCCGACTTCGCCGTTCGCCTCGTGCGTCGCGTGCAGGGAGAGAAGACGGTCGACCTCAAGGGCGCGCGCGTCGTCGTCTCGGGCGGCGTCGGCGTCGGCTCGCGCGAGGGCTTCGCCCTCGTCGAGCAGCTCGCCGAGGC
>CAZTMO010000359.1:0-1851 GCA_964615105.1 uncultured Thermoleophilia bacterium | reverse complement strand
ATACCAGTGTGACTTCCAGTCGTGGATGACGCCGACGCGGAAGCCGCCCGGATGCACCTTCTGGCCCACTAGGAACGGACCTCCCTCTGCTCCACGGCGATGGTGATGTGGCTGGTACGCTTGCGGATGCGGTTGACCCGGCCCATGGCACGGAACTGCCAGCGCTTGAGCATCGGGCCCTCGTCCACGCGCGCCTCCTTCACGAACAGGTCGTCGGCCGCGAGATCGGCGTTGTTCTCGGCGTTGGCGACGGCGCTGTCCAGGACCTTGGCGACGACCTGGGCCGCGCCGCGGTTGGCGAAGAACAGTGTGCTGCGCGCGTCGGCGACCGACTTGCCGCGGATGAGGTCGACGACCTCGCGCGCCTTGCGCGGCGTGATGCGGACGAACCTGGCCTGTGCCCTGACTGCCATGACCTGTTACCTTCTCGCCGAGCGGTCGGACTTGACGTGACCGCGGAAGGTCCGCGTGAGGGCGAACTCGCCCAGCTTGTGACCGACCATCGACTCGGTGATGAACACGGGCACGTGCTTGCGCCCGTCGTGCACGGCGATCGTGTGGCCGACCATGTCGGGGAAGACGGTCGAGGCCCGAGACCAGGTCTTCACCATCTTCTTCTGGCCGGCGGAGTTCATCGCGGCGATGCGCTTCATGAGGCGCTCGTCGACGAACGGACCCTTCTTAGCTGACCTGCTCAAGAGGCGTCTCCTCCTGCCTTACCCACGCTTGCCGCGCTTGCGGCCGCGGATGATGAACTGGTCCGACGCCTTGTGGTTGGCGCGTGTGCGGTAGCCGAGGGTCGGCACGCCCCACGGCGTGACCGGATGACGGCCGGCGGTCGTCTTGCCTTCGCCACCGCCGTGCGGGTGGTCGACCGGGTTCATGGCCGTGCCACGGACGGACGGGCGGATGCCGCGCCAGCGTGCCCGCCCCGCCTTGCCGCCGTCGATGTTCGAGTGGTCGGGGTTGCCGACCTCGCCGACGGTGGCACGGCAACTGAGGCGGATGCGGCGCAGCTCGCCCGAGGGCAGACGCACGACCCCGTAGCCCTTCTCTTTGGCCTGGAGCTGCGCGCTGGCGCCGGCGCTGCGCACGAGCTGCGCGCCGCGTCCCGGCTGCAGCTCGAGGGCGTGCACCGTCGTGCCGGTCGGGATGTTCTCGAGCGGCAGCGCGTTGCCGACCTTGATGTCGGCGCCGGGACCCGACTCGACGACGTCACCGACCTTGAGGTCGAGCGGCGCGACGATGTAGCGCTTCTCGCCGTCGGCGTAGTGCAGCAGGGCGATGCGCGCCGAGCGGTTCGGGTCGTACTCGATGTGCGCGACCTTCGCCGGCACGCCGTCCTTGTCGCGCTTGAAGTCGATGATCCGGTAACGGCGCTTGTGTCCGCCGCCCTGATGACGCGTCGTGATGCGGCCGTAGCTGTTGCGACCGCCGTTGCGCTTGAGGGGCGCGAGCAGCGAACGCTCCGGCGTGGAGCGCGTGACGTCATCGAAGGTCTCGACCGTCATGAAGCGGCGGCCGGGCGAGGTCGGCTTGAACTTCTTGATGCCCATTACCTGCCCTCGAAGAACTCGATCTTGTCGCCGGGCGCGAGCTGCACGACGGCCTTCTTCCATCCGGCCGTGCGACCGCGAGTCCAGCCCCGCCGCTTGGGCTTGGGACGGACGGTGGCGGTGGCCACGGCGACGACTTTGACGTCGAAGAGCTGCTCGACCGCCTGGGCGATCATGGTCTTGTGCGCGCGCGGGTCGACCTCGAACGTGTACCTGTTGTGGTCGATGTTCGCGTAGCTCTTCTCGGAGATGATGGGCCGGAGGATGATCTTCTCTGCTTCGACCATGTCTTACG
>CAZTMO010000358.1:0-1857 GCA_964615105.1 uncultured Thermoleophilia bacterium | reverse complement strand
CCCGAGAAGCACGCCTTCGACACCGTCAAGGGCTCGGACTACCTCGCCGACCAGCACGCCGCGCTGCAGATGACGACCGACGCGGTGCCGGCGATCTACGAGCTCGAGCACATGGGCTGCCCGTTCAGCCGGTTCGACGACGGGCGCATCGCCCAGCGCCCGTTCGGTGGTGCCGGCTACCCGCGCACCTGCTACGGCGCCGACAAGACCGGCCACTACATGCTCCACGTCCTCGTCGAGCAGGCGTACAAGCGGCAGATCGCGATGTACGTCGAGTGGTTCGTCTGCCGGCTGATCGTCGAGGACGGCGTCTGCAAGGGTGTCGTCGCCTACGACATGACGAAGGGCGGTTTCGAGGAGTTCCGCGGCGAGGCCGTGATCATGGCCACGGGCGGCGCCGGCCGGACCTACTCGAACACGACCAACGCGATCATCAGCACCGGCGGCGGGGCGGCGATGGCCTACCACGCCGGCGTGCCGCTCAAGGACATGGAGTTCGTGCAGTTCCACCCCACCGGGCTGTACACGACGCACATCCTCATGACCGAGGGTTGCCGCGGCGAGGGCGGCTACCTGCTCAACAAGGACGGCGAGCGGTTCATGGCGAGGTACGCGCCCAAGGCCATGGAGCTCGCCCCGCGCGACATCACCTCGCGATCGATCCAGACCGAGATCAACGAGGGGCGTGGTATCGACGGCAAGGACTTCGTGTATCTCGACCTGCGTCACCTCGGCGCCGAGAAGCTCGCCGAGCGCCTGCCCGGGACGCGCGACCTCTCGATCCACTTCGAGGGCGTCGACCCCGTGTACGACCCCATCCCGATCGCCCCGGCGCAGCATTACTCGATGGGCGGCATCGACACCGATGTCGACGGCCGCACGGCCATGCCGGGGCTGCTCGCCGCCGGCGAATGCGCCTGCGTCAGCGTGCACGGCGCCAACCGTCTCGGCGGCAACTCGCTGCTCGAGACGGTCGTGTTCGGGCGCCGGGCCGGCGCGGCGGCGGCGCGCGACATCCTCGGTCACGAGCGAAGCGTGGGGCCGGGGGATGGCGACGGCGCCGCCGTGGCCGCCGTGCAGGCGTACGTCGACGACCTCGCCGCGCGTGAGGGCAGCGAGGACGCGTACACGGTGCGCGAGGAGATGACCGAGGTCATGCGCGCGCACTACGGTATCTACCGCGACGAGGCGACCATGAAGGAGGGCGTCGACGAGCTGCATGCGCTCAAGATGCGTCTCAAGAAGGCGAAGCTGCGCCACACCGGCGGCGTGTGGAACATCGACATGATCCGCACGATGGAGCTCGAGGGCATGCTCGACGTCGCGCTCGCCACGGCGAGCGGCGCCCTGGTGCGCACCGAGTCGCGCGGCTCGCATGCGCGCACCGACTTCGAGTCCCGCGACGACGAGCGCTGGTTGCGGCACACGGTCGCCTGGTATCAGGGCGACGACCCGCCCAGACTCGATTACAAGCCGGTCGACATGGGCCTGTTCGAGCCGCAGGAGAGGAAGTACTGATGGCCGACGTCACCTTCCACATCAAGCGCTTCGACCCGGCCGTCGACACGGCGCCCCGCTACCAGGACTTCGTCGTCCCCATCGAGGGCAGCATGACGGTCCTCGAGGCCCTGTTCGCCATCCAGGAGAAGCAGGACGGCTCGCTCGCCTTCCGTTACTGCTGCCGCTCGTCGATCTGCGGGTCGTGCGCGATGTACATCAACGGGCGATATCGGCTGGCGTGCCAGACGAACGTCGCCCACATGGGCGTGGACCGCGTCACGGTCGAGCCGCTGCCGCACATGCCGCTGGTCCGCGACCTGGTCTGGGACATGGACGATTTCTTCGCCAAGTACGAGG
>CAZTMO010000357.1:0-1860 GCA_964615105.1 uncultured Thermoleophilia bacterium | reverse complement strand
CGCCGCCGGCCGGCACTGCCGAGCGCAGCGCGTTCGCCGGCCTCACCGCGGCGGACGCCGCCGGCCCGGCGCTACCGGCGCAGCGCGAGCAGCCGCTCGACGTTGGTGCGGTCGGGCCCGTCGCCGGCGATGCCGGGCACCTCGAGGATCCCGGGCAGGTCGGCGAACGCCGGGTGGTTCACGAGCTGCGCGAAGGCCTGCAGGCCGAGATCGCCGTCGCCGATGTTCTCGTGGCGGTCGCGGTTCGAGCCCAACGGCGTCTTCGAGTCGTTGAGGTGGAGGCAGACGAGCCGCTCGAGACCGCAGGTCGCGTCGAGGTCGGCGAGCGCCGCGTCGAGGCCCTCGGGCGTGCGCAGGTCGAAACCCGCCTCGAAGAGGTGGGCGGTGTCGAGACAGAGGCCGAGACGCGGGTCGCCGCCGACCGAGTCGATCATGGCCGCCAGTTCGGCGAAGTTCACGCCCATGGTCCCGCCGGCGCCGGCCGTGTTCTCGAGCAGGACGCGGACCTGCGCGTCGCCGACCTCGTCGAGGGCGCGCTGCAACGCCGCCTTGACGCGCGCGAGCCCGGGCGTGAACCCGGCCCCCTGGTGCGAACCGACGTGGGTGACGATCGCGTCGGCGCCGAGCTGCTCGGCGGCGGTTACGGCGCCGACGAGGGCCGTCACCGACTTCTCGTAGAAGTCCTCGTTCGTGCTCGCGAGGTTGATCAGGTAGATCGTGTGGATGAGGACGAAGCGGATCGGGGACGCGGCGCGCGCTTCGCGAAAGCGCGCCGCGTCCTTGTCGCTGTAGAGCCGCGGCTTCCAGGTGCGCGGACTGCCGGCGAAGAACTGGATCGCCTCGCAGCCGAGCTCCACGCCGTTGTCGATCGCCTTCCAGACCCCGCCCGAGGCGCGGACGTGTGCGCCGATGTACATGGTGCTCCCTCCTTCTTCGGCTCCTGAGTCTACAGCGCGGGCGAAGGGCTGGAGTGATAGGGTTTTCGCTCGGGCGGCGCCCAGGCACTGAACGGACGGCCTGCCGTCCTCGTCCACGACGATTTATCCCAGGGAGTGACAGCCATCCATGTGCGGCATCTTCGGCTTCACCGGCGCCCCTGACCGCGCCTTGCTCGGCCGCATGGCGGCCGTCCTCGTGCACCGCGGTCCCGACGACGCCGGCAGCCTCGAGCTCGAGAACGTGAGTTTGGGCCAGCGGCGGCTCTCGGTCATCGACAGAGCCGGCGGTCACCAGCCGATGGCCAACGAAGACGAGACCGTCTGGCTCGTCGCCAACGGCGAGGTCTACAACTACCGCGAGCTGCGCGCTGAGCTCGAGGCCGCGGGGCACAGGTTCCGCACGCAGAGCGACAGCGAGGTCATAGTCCACGGGTACGAGGAGTGGGGCCCGGGGTGCGCGGCGCGTTTCAACGGCATGTGGGCGTTCGCCATCGTGGACCTTCGCGCCGCGCACGACGAGGGCGATGAGACGACTGAGTGGGTCGACGAGGGCGGTGCGACGACCGAGCGCGCCGGCGAGGGTGGCGTGGCGGCCGCACGGGCCGGCAAGCTCGTCCTCTGTCGCGACCATTTCGGCATCAAGCCGCTGTACTACACGCGCTCGCCGAAGACGGGCCGGCTGCTGTTCGCCTCCGAGATTAAGGCGCTGTTGCAGGATCCCGACGTCGTCGCGCGGCCCGACGAGCAGCTCGTCTTCGAGTACCTGCTCCACGGCATGCACGAGCACCGTCCCGAGACGTTCTTCGAAGGCGTCTGGCACGTCCCGCCGGCGACGTGGGTCGAGGTGCCGCTCTGCGAGGCGACGCCACCGCCGGAGGGCGCCGCAGGCGCCGATGTGGCGCCGCCGCAGGCGGGCGCCGCT
>CAZTMO010000356.1:0-1860 GCA_964615105.1 uncultured Thermoleophilia bacterium | reverse complement strand
CGCTCCCGGCTCGTCTCCCGGCGCGATGCCGGCGGCGCCACCGCCCGCCGCCGCGCCCTCGCCCGCCGCGCTGCCGCCCGCCGCCACGCCCTCGCCAAACGCCGCGACCTCGCCCACGACCTGGTGCCCGGGCACGACCGGCGAGCGGTGCGGCGGCAGCTCGCCCTCGAGGATGTGCAGGTCGGTACGGCAGACGCCGCAGGCCCGCACGCGTAACAGGACCTCACCGGGACCGGGCTTCGGCACCGGCAGCTCGACCCGCCGGAGCGGCCGCTCGGCGGCCGGCGCCGGCGCCGCGAGCTGCATCGCCCGCATCGTCGAAGGAAGCGCTCCTTCGATCCCTCCGTCGTCCATCAGAAACCTCCCAAACCTCTCAGCGTAGCCCTCAGCGTAGACCCGCAGCGCCTACGACAGCACGTCCTTGCGCCGGAAGTGCAGCCACGCTACGCCCGTGAAGCCGGCGCTCCAGAGCCCGAACACGAGCAGCGCCTTGCCGATGGGCCGCCAGGCGATGGGGTCGCGGAACAGGTTGACGAAGTCCCCGAAGTAGGTCGGGAACATGTACGGGCGCAGCCAGTCGAAGTAGCTGAACGAGATCAGCACCTGGACGACGATGTAGACGATGAAGGTCGCGATCAGCGCCGTGAGGCTCGAGTCGGTGACCGTGCTGAACAGCAGGGCCATCGACACGAGGGTCGTCATCGCCGCGAGGCCGAACAGGTAGGCGAGCAGGGTCAGGCCGAGCCCGTGGGCGACGCCGATGGTGGACCCCGACAGCGTGACCATGGGGTGAAGGCCGAAGAAGAGCGCGCCGAACACGACGGAGCTGAGCAGCATGAGGCCGGCGCCCAGCGCGAGGTAAAGGACGGCGGCGAGCCACTTCGCGATCACGACGGAGCCGCGTCGCACGGGACGGAGCAGCATGATACGCAACGTCCCGAGCTCCGCCTCGCCCGAGACCATGTAGGCGCCGACCATGGCCGCAGCCATGGGCAACATCAGCGTGATGAGCAGAAAGAGGGCGACCACCGGCAGGTAGAGGCCGTTGCCGAAGACGCGGTCGATGAAGGCCGCGCCACCACCGGAGGACGCGCCCGAGAGCCAGGCGATCAGGGCGATGAGGAAGGGGAGGAGGAAGGCGCCGGCCCAGATCAGATAGCTGCGCCGCTGAAAGAGGAGCTTCGTCCACTCGCGGCGCAGAGGCCCCCAAGCGGCGCCGCGCATCGCGGCCCGCGTGCTGCCGTGACGCGTGCCGTCTGCCACCGCGGCGTCGCCCGAGGTTGCCGCCGCACCATCTGACGCGGTGGGCGGCGTGAAGCGGACGCCGGCGGGGCTCACGAGCGCCTCCCGGCGAAGGGCGCGGCCAGGCGCGACAAGCCCCGCCGCCGCTTCGCCGGGGTCGCCTCGGGCCCGTCCCCCGACGTCAGCTCGAGAAAGAAGTCCTCGAGGCCCTGGCCCGTCGCCGGCACCACGGCGCGCACGGCGAGATCGTCGGCGACGAGGCGACGCACCAGCTCGGGGACGTCGTCGCCGGCCTTCACCACGACGTAGCCGTCGTCCTCGGAGACGGCGCCGGGACCGAAAGCCGCGCGCGCCGTCTCCGCGGCCCTGCCCTGATCGTCGGTCAGCACCTTCACGGCGAGGCCCTTGGGCCGAAGCTCGGCCACGGGCCCCTGGACGACGACGCGCCCCCTGGCGATGATCGCGGCCCGGGTGCAGACCTGCTCGACCTCGTGCAGAAGGTGAGAGCTCAGAAACACCGTCGTGCCTCCGCGGCCGAGCTCCCGGACCAGCTCGCGCACGTCCTTCATGCCGTGCGAGAACCCGCCGACGCGCGAGTCCGCGCGATCCGCCAGGCCG
>CAZTMO010000355.1:0-1861 GCA_964615105.1 uncultured Thermoleophilia bacterium | reverse complement strand
TTGCTGATCGAGGTCTGGCACTCGACGATGCTCTGCAGGACGCCCTGGCTCCGCTCCGGTTGGTAGGGCGTGTACGCGGTGTAGAACTCTGATCGACCCGCGATCGCGTCGACGACCGCCGGCACGTGATGGTCGTAGATGCCGGCGCCGAGAAAGCTCACGAGCTCGCTCGCCGGCGTCGTGCGCGCGGCCAGCGCGCGCAGCTCGGCGAGCAGCTCGACCTCGGTCACGCCCGCCGGCAGGTCGAGCGGCCGTCCCAGCCGCACCGCCGCAGGGACCTCGGCGAAGAGGTCCTCGATGGAGCTCGCCCCAACGGTCGCGAGCATCGCCGCGACATCTGCTGCGGCGTGCGGGACATAGTCGATGCGCGGGTCCGCGGTCGTCATCGTCCCCTCACCTTCACTTGCCCTTCCGTCGTCCGCGCCGTCCCGCGATCCTCGCTGTCGTCAGCCACTCGTCAGCCTCAAGCCTGCGCGAGGAAGGTCTTGTAGGCGTCGGCGTCCATGAGGCCATCGACCTCGTCCGGCGCGCTCATGCGCACGCGGATGAGCCAGCCCTCGCCGTAACAGTCCTCGTTCACGAGCTGGGGCTCGCCGTCGAGCGTGCTGTTCGCGTCGATGACCTCGCCGCTGAGCGGTGCGAAGATCTCGCTGACCGCCTTCACCGACTCGAGCTCGCCGTAGGTCGTGCCGGCCTCCACCTGCGTGCCCGCCTCGGGGAGCTCGACGTACACGATCTCGCCCAGCGCGTCCTGGGCGAACCAGGTGATGCCGAACACGGCCTCGTCACCGTCGAGCTTCACCCAGTCGTGCTCGCTGAAGTACTTGAGGTCTTGCGGATACGTCTCGTCTGCCATCGGTCCTCCCACTCGCGTCGGCGCCGGTCGTCGTGCAACCTTTCCGGCGCCGTGCGGCGAGAAACGCCCCGACGCCGTACCGAGAGGCGAGTCCCGTCCCGAAACAGGAACAGACAGGGCGGCTGCACCACCCTGTCTGCGCGGAGGCGACGCCTGCGGCGCCGCGGCTCGTTCAGGGGTCCGTCCGGTCGCGCTCCGTTTGCCTGAGAGTTTCGGCGCCTCGCGGCGCCTTGCCCCTTCGGCGCCCGCTACCCTGCGGCGCGGGCTCTCACGCGGCCTTCGCTCGGACGACCTCGCCGATACTCGGCCGTGCCACTGTAGCACCGGGCCCGGCGAGCGGCAACGCGCGACGCACCGCGGTCGCCACAGGGCGGGATCGCCTCCGGCCGCCCGCCCTCACCCGTCGAGGTCGTTTCCCCGCCCCTTGTAGCCCTCGAGAGCGGTGACGTCGACGATCGTCTCCATCATGCCGCGGTACGTCCCGTCGGCGTCGCGGAGGGCAGCGTACCGCGTCACCTTCTGATGACCGTCCTCGACGTCCCAGAAGACCGCCTCGTCCCGCGTCCCGGCCATGAACTCCTCGATCATCCTCGCGATGTACGTCCGCGACGTCGGGGCGTGACAGTCGTCGACGTGCCGCCCGATGTACTCGTCGTCGCAGTCGTCGAAGGCCGGCCCGCGCCAGTAGACGAGGACGTGCTGCGCGTCCATCACCGACACGTCCACGGGCAGATGGCCGAGCACCAGCGCCATCTGCTCACTGGTCAGGGAGCCGGACTCGACGACAGGCGGCTTGGCGTCTCTCACGATGTCCTCCAGTGGTCTGTGCGGGCGCGAAGCGACCGCCGCCGGGGTGGCGCTCCGCCGTCATCGCGCCGACACTACCCGACGAGGGGTCGCGACGTCGACAGCCATGGCGCCGCGGGGTAGCGGGGGAGGACCCGACGGTTGGTTAGCGTCCTTAGAAGTGGTGTACGAACAACTCCGATGTGGTCGCCTTGAAGA
>CAZTMO010000354.1:0-1872 GCA_964615105.1 uncultured Thermoleophilia bacterium | reverse complement strand
ACGACGCGACAGACGAGATCCACAGCGAGGCGAACATCTGTCTCAAGGCGTTCGGGACGGAGGACGCGCCGGCCGCAGATCCCGCGATCAGCTCAGTGCAGCCGTCGAGCGGCGCGGCCGGTGACAGCGTGCGCATCACGGGCACCGGCTTCGGCACGATGGGCACGGTGCGCTTCGGCACGGTCGCCGCGTCGACCTCGAGCTGGACGGCGACTGCCGTCGATTGCGCCGTCCCGAACGGTCTGCCGCCCGGCGAGGTGATGGTGACGGTCGCCAGCGGCGGCAAGACCTCGAACGGCGTCGCCTTCACCGTCCTGGGTGAGGGCGCCGACGTCACGCCGCCCTCCACCTCCATGCACTCAGCCGACGACCTGGCGCGCTGGTACAACCACGACGTGGCTCTGACGTTCGAGGTTACCGACACGGAGTCGGGTCCCGACGCGCTGCTGTACTCGCTCGACGCTGTGGACTGGGCCGAGATGGACCTGGCCCTGTACGACACGCTCGTAATACCGGCCGACCCTGACCACTCGTGGGACGGTGACTGGACGCTGTACTACAAAGCGCGCGACAAGGCTGGTCTGGTCGAGGCTCAGCAGACGACCTCGATCAAGATCGACACGAGAAAGCCGGCCGGCAAGGCGATCGCTGCCGTCACGGTGCGAAGGGGCCGCTACGCCACGCTCAAGTACAAGATCGCCGAGACCGGTCCACACGGACCGAAGGCGACCGGCGTGAAGGTGACGATCAAGGATCGTCGCGGCAAGGTGGTCAGGGCGTTCAGTCTTGGCACCAAGGCCGTGAACAAGGTGCACGCGTTGCGCTTTCGCTGCACCCTGCCGCGTGGCTCGTATATCTTCTTCGTGAACGGCACTGACGCCGCCGGCAACACGGCGCGGGTCGGCGCCAGGCGGTTGACGGTGAAGTAGGCGCGCGGGTGACGGGGGCGAGGGCGGCGGGCCGCGCGCCTCGCCGTCCTCGCCGCACCTCTCCGCTGCCGCCCTCAGATCGAGAAGTAGTGCCGCACGCGGCGCACCACGCCCTTGATGCCGCCGTCAGCGGGCCCGCCTTCATCCTCGGCGTGACTGGCCCACGAGCTGTCCCGGGCGAGGGCGCGAGGTTCCTCGTCGTTCAGCGCCTTCGACAGCACACCGGCAGACAACTTGCCCGCCCCCGACATGTCGCGTCCGCCGGTCAAGAAGGCATCCTGGAGGATGCGTTCCGACTGGTCGCTCCTCGGCCGCGATCGCGGATCCGCGGTCGGTACGTGACCCTCGTCATCAGCCACAGGGCCCTCCAGTCCCGGGACGGCGGAACGTGTCCGCCGCCCCCTCGTTTCACGTCTTCTCCCCGTCAGACGCGCCGCAGGGCCGTCGCGTTCAGCGCGCCTTCTCCCACTTCTGCAGGTAAGCGACCTCGCTGAGCGTCTTGCCGCCCTCGATCTCGGCGCGCAGGCGGTTCTCCTTCTCGAGGACGTCCATGGCGCGGTTGGCGAGCTCGACGGCCTGTTCCTTGGGGAGGACCATGACGCCGTCGTCGTCGCCGACGATCCAGTCGCCGGGCTTCACCGTCTGGCCGGCGATCACGATCGGCACGTTGATCTCGCCGAAGCCCTTGGGCTCGCCGGCGTTGGCGCAGACCTTGCTGCTGAAGGCGGCGAAGCCGGTCCTCGCGATCTCGGGGGTGTCGCGGATCGCGCCCCAGACGACGAGGCCGGCCAGCCCTTTGACCATGGCGCTGTGCGTGGCGAGCTCGCCCCACATCGCCGGGGTGGCGTCGCAGGCGTCGACCACGAGCACGTCGCCGGGCGCGCAGACGTCGATCGCCTCGACCGGCTTGGCCCAGTCGCCGGCGTAGGTGCGGCAGGTGACG
>CAZTMO010000353.1:0-1887 GCA_964615105.1 uncultured Thermoleophilia bacterium | reverse complement strand
CCGGCCGTTCGTCGCGGCACTGGCCGCGCTCGCCGCAGCCGGCGGCGTGGCGCTGTACGTCTTCGTCATCGCCGCCGGCGCCGTCGTGCCCGACGTCGTCGGGCAGACCGAGGCTGAGGCCCGCGCCGCGATCCGCGGCGCCGACCTGCGCGTCGTGACGCATCGCGAGTACGTCGACGGCGTCGACGTCGGCGCGGTGGCGCGTCAGCGTCCGCACGCCGGCGCCGCCCTCGACGACCGCGCACGCGTCCATATCTGGGTGAGTCGCGGCCCGGTCCATCTTCCCGCTCCCGACCTGCGCGGCCTGAAGGCCGTACAAGCGCACGAGGCGCTCGTCGCCGCGGGGCTCGACCCCTCGCGCCGCAGCGGACGCTCGGACGCCGTCGACGAGGGGCGTGTGTATCGTCAGGAGCCGAAGGCCGGAGAGACGCTCGCGCGCGGCGACACGGTGACCTACTGGGTGAGCACCGGCCTACCCCGCGTCGCCGTCCCCGATGTCGTCGGTCTCTCATCCGGTGAAGCCGCCGCGAAGCTCAAGGCCGCAGGGCTTGTGGCCAACGTCGACCTCGTCTTCGGCTGGGGCGATTACCCGGACACGGTCGTCGCTCAGGATCCCGCCGCCGGCGTCAAGGTCGAGCCGGGGGCCGAGATCACGATCAGCGTCGCCGTCTTCTGAGATTCCGGCGGAGAAGGAAGGCCGTGTCTTCTCGCGCCGTGAGGTGAACGCATCCCGCCGCCGGCACGTCTGACGTGCAAACGGGCGGGAGGGATGCCATGGTGCTTGAGTCGCTCGTCGCGCGGCTCGGTAAGGTCGTCGAGACGCTGGTCACGGGCGGCATAGCCTACGGCTGCACGGGTGTGGTCTTGGCGCTTTTCTCCGGGGTCGAGCTCGTTCCCGGTCAGGGCTTCCCGTGGCCCGATGCCATGCCCGCCTGGCCTTCTGTCATGCTGCTCGGGACCGCCCTCGCGGTCGCCGGGATTCAAGCATCGCTTCTCGTGATGTTGCGGGCGCGCAAGCGAAAGCACGCTGAACGCAGCCGGGCGCTCGCCGACGAGTGGCTGCGCGGCCCGGCGGCCGCCGCAGCGAGAGAGTCGGGACTGGTGCCTTTGAGACCCGGTGCCTTCCGCGCGCACGCCCTCGGGTCGCACCACGTCGCGCTGACCTGGAACCCGCCGCCCGACGACGTCGACGAGGTGGTCGTGTTCCGCTCGCCGCTTGTGTTCGCGATGTCTGTCGAACCGGCGGACGGCCAGGTCGCGATCTACTCTGGGGACGAGGCCGCCTGCGAGGACTCGGGGTTGGACGACGACTGCGTCTACCACTACACGGCCTTTGCCCGGAGCCGGGAGGGTGGCTGGTCGCCTCCCGCGTGGGCATGGGCGATGACGCCGGCGCTCCCGCTCCACTCGCGGTTCATGCGGACGTTGCGCATGGACCGCGCCCTCACCCCCGGGTCGCTGCGCTGAACGGCGGCGTCCTCCGTCGCGTCTCACGTCGCCCAGGTGAGCGGCCGCGGACCCTGTTCTTCAGCCGGCGCGGCCCGGGCGTGTCTGCGGCTCGACGGTCGGGAACTCCCACGCGTCCGCCCGGCGGGAGCCGGGGCCGCCGGGGACGAAGGCCCCGCCGGCGGCCCGAGCGCGGCCGTGCCTGTCGTGACCGCCCCTCTCAGTACGGCCGACGACCTGCAACAGGTCGGCAATACGGTGCGCGACGACGGCGAGGCCGTGCTCTTCGTCGTTCTGCAGCTCGCCCTCGACGTAGAGGTAGATCGCGCTCTTGAGCACGCGCCCGTACTTGAGGTAGACGTCGTTGAAGACCACCACCTGGGCGAGCTCGGTCTCGTCTTCGAGGGTGAGGAACATCGTGCGGTGGCCGGAGCGGATCCA
>CAZTMO010000352.1:0-1891 GCA_964615105.1 uncultured Thermoleophilia bacterium | reverse complement strand
TAGCATGAGCGCCCTGTCCGTCGCCGAACGCCGCCGCCTGCTCCGCCGCGTGGTGCGTATTCTCGACGACGCCTACGGCCGGCCTGTTCTTACACCGCGCTACCCGCCGGTGGACGAGCTCGTCTACACGATCCTGTCGCAGAACACCGCCGACGTGAACACCGACAGGACGTTCGCGGCGCTCAAGGCGCGCTTCCCGCGATGGGCAGAGGTGCGTGACGCGCCGGTGGCCGCGATCGAAGAGACGATCGCGCTCGGCGGGCTCGCGCACACCAAGGCGCCGCGTATCAAGGCCGTTCTCGAGGCGGTGAGCGAGCGTACCGGCGAGCCCGACCTTGCCGAGCTCGACGGCCTGACGGACGCCGAGGCGGAGGCCTACCTCCGACGACTTCCCGGTATCGGCCCCAAGACCGCCGCCTGTGTGCTGCTGTTCGCGCTGGAACGTCCCGTCATGCCCGTCGACACACACGTGCATCGCGTGGCGCGGCGGCTCGGGTTGATCGGCGCGACGACGTCGGCCGAGCGCGCACACCCCGAGCTGACCGCGCTCGCCGGGCCGAACGCCGAGGACGTGTACGCGGCGCACGTCGACCTCGTGCGTCACGGGCGCCGCGTCTGCCGCGCGCGGCGCCCGGCATGTGGGCAGTGCCCGCTCGCGGGCCTCTGCCCGTCGGTCGGGCTCGTCTAGCCTTCCGGGTACGGGTCGTCCACCGTCCCCAGCCAGCCGTCGAGGACGCCGCTTCGCCAAACGGACCGGCAGCCCAGGGTCCAGGCGACACTGCAGAAGCCCAGAAGGACGTACTGCCACACCGGCAGGGGCGTGATCTCGAACATCGTGCGTCCCAGGGACGTGGAGAGTACGCCGACGTGCAGGGCGAGCAGCCCCAGCGTAAGGACGACGATGCGGCGGTCGCCGCGCACTCTGGCGCCGCCGGCCCACCATTTGTTCGGCGGCACGGTCAGAGGCAGGATCAGGATCGCGCAGAAGGCGGCGAAGACCGTGGTCGCCGTCTGGGCTCGCGGGAGCGCGTTCTCGAGCAACTGCTCCTCGCTTGCGCCGGGGTGCGCGGCGAGATAGCTGCTCTCCGCCGGGAGTGCGTAGACATAGTAGATGAGGACGGCGCCGAGCACGAGCAGCACCATGGCCGGCAGGACGAAGCGCGCGAGGAGCCTGTAGAGGCGGACCTTCGGCACCGGCCCCGGGATCGCCCACCAGGCGAGGAAGGCGGCGGGCACGCCGGCGCCGACGAACGACAGGTACGACGCCTGGCGCGGGGCGAAGGGAAAGTCGCCGAGACTGGTGATGATGGCGATGATGGCCGCCTTCGAGAGGATCCGGACCATGAAGACGCGCAGGATATCGTGCATGCCGTTGATGATCCGTTGCCCCTCGCGGAAGGCGTAGGGGAGGGCGGCGAACGAGTCCTTGAGCAGGACGAGGTCCGAGACGCCGCGTGCGGCCTGGCTGCCGTTCTGCATGGCGACGCCGACGTTCGCCTCCTTGAGGGCGACGACGTCGTTGACGCCGTCGCCGATCATCGCCACATAGTGACCGCGCGCGCGCAGCGCGTCGACGAGCTCGCGTTTCTGCTCGGGCGTGACGCGGCCGAAGACGGTGGCCCGCTCGGCCGCGTCGCCGAACGCTCGGGCGTCCATGCCCTCGAGCTCGGCGCCCGAGACGGCCGCGAGGTCGGCGGCCGCTGTCGCGGCCGAGCCGGGGGCGTCCTCCTGCGCGTCGGGCTCTTCGCTGACCTCGTCCTCGGCGGCGCCGGCAGGCCGGCGCAGCCCCGCCTGCCGCGCCAGCGAGGCGACCGTGTGTGGGTTGTCGCCGGAGACGATCTTGAGCTCGATGCCGGCGCGTGCGAAGTCGTCCAAGGTCTCGCGGACGTGC
>CAZTMO010000351.1:0-1903 GCA_964615105.1 uncultured Thermoleophilia bacterium | reverse complement strand
GCTCGCCAAGCTGGCCGGCGCGCTCACGAGCAAGGTCGCCGTGGTCGCGGTCGCCGCCACCGCCGTGACCGGCGGCGGCATCGTCGCCTACGAGGCACACCACGCGAGCCGGCCGGCCAAGGCGACCTCCGGTGCGACGGCGATCCGGGCCGCGACGACGGAGCATCACGGCGGGCACGAGGCGCGCGGCAAGACACACGCCGCCCTCGCCGCCGGGGCGCATCACCACGGCGACGCCGGTGACCACGCCGGAACGAGCGGTGGCCACGACGACGCCCGCCACGGCGCTGCACACGACGGCAGCACGCACGCTGTCGGCAGCACGCATGCGGGCGACGGCGCCCACGCCGGCGACGGCGCCCATGCCGCCGAGAAGAGCCACACGGGCGAACGGTCGGGCGCAAAGTCGGGCAGCGGAAGCGGCGAGACTGCTCGTGACGGCGGATCCGGCGGCGGCGGCGGCACGCACGGCGGCAACGGCGAGCACCGCGGCGACGGCACGCACGAGTGACGCCGGGCCGCCCGGCGGGTAAGCTGCCGCCTGACCGCGGCACGGACCCAGGAGGCGGCGATGAGCGACCACGAGACGCCGGCCACGCCGACGGGCGCCGGCAGCAGCGCTCTCACACGCTTGCGCCACTGGATCTCGCCTCCAGACCCCGGCCCCGGCACTCGCCTGCGGCGCTGGATGGTCCTGCTGCTCGTCGTCCTCGCGTCGGTCGGCATCCTCCTCAGCGCGGTGTCCCTGTGGACCCGCAGCCTGCTCTTCGACACCGACCGCTGGGTGCAGACCGTAGGCCCCGTCCTCCAGGAGCCCAAGGTCACCCACGACCTCGGCGTCTACCTGACCGACCGCGCCGTCGAGGCGAGCGACCTCGAGGCGCGCGTGGCCGACGCCCTGCCGCCGCGGGCGCAGTTCCTCGCCCCCGCCGTCACCGACGCCGCCCGCGACTTCGTGCAGAAGCGTATGGAGGAGCGTCTCAACCGGCCGGAGACGTACGACCTGTGGCTCAAGCTCAACCGCTTCGCTCACGAGCGGCTCGTCGCCGTGCTCGAGGGGGACAGCACCTACATCCAGTTGAACGGCGACGAGGTCCAGCTCAACCTCGTGCCGCTCGTCGCCAAGGCGATGGACCTGATCGAGCGGGTCCTGCCGGGAGCGCTCAGCGACAGGATCGACGTGCCGCAGATAGACCCGAAGGCCTCGGCCGAGGAGATGCGGGCGCAACTTGAAGCCGCGACCGGGCGCACGCTACCCCCGGGCTTCGGCACCGTCACCCTCTACAAGGGCGACCAGGTCACCCAGGCGCAGCAGGCGGTGCGGGTCTTCAAGGCCGCCGTCGTCGCCATCGTCGTCGTGACCGTGCTGCTCGTCGCCGCCGCCCTGCTGTTCTCGCGCCGACGGCTGCGCACGTTGATCCAGCTCGGTCTCGGGACGCTGATCGCCGTGGTGTTGGCCCGGGTCGCGGTCCAGCGACTCGACGCCGCGATCGTGGAGAGCATCAGCGGACGGGACGGCGCCCGCATCGCGAAGGCGCTGATCGACTCGGCGGCCGGGAACCTGCTCGACGTGCTCGTCTGGCTGATCGTGGCCGGCGTGCTCGTGTCGGTCGTCGCGTACCTCGCGACGAGGCGAAGCTGGTTCCTCGCGGCACGCGACTACGCTGCCGCAGCCGCCGGCACGACGGGAGAGCTCGTCGCAAGCCGGGCGCCGCTGCGTCTCTTGCTGGGCCGCCACTATGACGGCGCCAGGGCCGCGGGCGTGGTCGTCGCCGTCGTGGCGCTGCTCTTCACGACGTCGAGCTGGTGGCTGACGATCCTCGTCCTCGCCTTGACCGCCGCGTACGAGGTGGCCGTGTGGAAGCTGGCCGAGCCGACCGGCGCGTCGGGCGCCGGCGAGGCA
>CAZTMO010000350.1:0-1909 GCA_964615105.1 uncultured Thermoleophilia bacterium | reverse complement strand
CGCGTGGCCTCCTTGACCTGCAGGAACAGCGGGTCGTCCTGGTCGCGCCCCTGCAGGAGGGCGATGAAGGCCCGCGTCCCCACGCTGCCGACCCCGACGACCTTGCGCGCCACGTCGACCACCTCGAAGCGTTCAAGCAGCACGCGGCGGTCGTGCGGCAGCGTGGCGCGGTACCGGCGGTACTGCTCGCGGATCACCCGCCGCCACTCCTCGCCGGAGAAGCCGTACACGGCCTCGAGGTCACGTACCGGCACGACGATCGGCGGCTGGCTGACGATGCGGTACTGGCCGTCGATGTGCTCAGCGAGCTTCGAGAGCGCCTGCAGGCTGCTGCGCGTGCGCGCCTTCTGCAGGGTTCGCTCGGTGGCGGCGACGCGCGTCTTGAACTCCCGCGCCGCCTTCTTCTTGGCCTTCGCGACCTGCGTCTGCTCGGCCGCGCGGATGGCCGCCAGCAGATCGTCCTCGGCCATGCGCGCGTACCAGACCTCGAGGACGCGCATCCCGCCGAACTCGGCCATCGCGTCGACGTACGATCCGACGGCGGCAAGGGCCGCGTCGCGGGTCTGCGCCGCCGTGAACCCGTTGTTGCGCGCCGCGATGACGAAGCTCGCCGTCATGCGCTTGACGTCGTACTCGAACGGACCCGGCAGGGTCTCGTCGAAGTCGTTGAGGTCGAACAGCAGCGTGCGCTCCGGCGAGGCGAAGACGCCGAAGTTGGAGAGGTGGGCATCGCCGCAGAGCTGAACGTCCAGGCCGGCCCGGGGCGTGTCCTTCAGGTCGGCGGCCATGATCTTGGCCGCGCCCCGGAAGAAGGTGAACGGCGACACCATCATCCGGCCGTGGCGGACCGGCACGAGATCGGGCTCGCGGGTGAGGTTCTGCTCCTCGAGCAGGCTGACGGGGTCGGGGCGGTCGGCGGACGGCGTCCACTTGACGTGGCCGCCCGGGTCCACCTCCTTGCGCAGCGCCTTGCCGCGCGCCCGCCGTTCGTCGAGGCTGGGGTGCGGCACCTTCTTGGGTCGCGTGGGCGTAAGGCCTCCCATGAGCTCGACGGCCGCGGGCGCGTGACTAGCGGCGGGGACCTGAGGCACATTCTCCCCGCCGCGGGCGCGCGCCACGCCCTTGCCCATCGCTACCTGGGCGCCGACCTGGATGGCGGCCACAGCCTCACCGCACGAGAGCCGCCCTTCTGCCGCAACGAATCCCGCTCGGAGTGCTCCTACAGGCTAAGCGACGGGGCGGCGAAACGCCGGTCAGACCTCGCCCGCCGCGGCGGCGAGCTCCCGGAACCGCGCCGCCGGGTCTGGGCCGTCGAAGACGCTCGAGCCGGCCACCAGCAGGTTCGCGCCGGCGGCGACGAGGTCGGCGGCGTTGGCGACGCCGACGCCGCCGTCGACCTCGACGGCCACGGACCGCGGCAACAGCGCACGGGCACGGCGGACCTTCTCGAGCGAGGTCGCGATGAAGCGCTGCCCGCCGAACCCGGGGTCCACGGACATGACGAGCACGAGGTCGCAGTGGTGTCGCGCCTCGTCGAGGGTCTCGATGGGCGTCGCCGGGTTGAGCGACACCCCCGCGGCCGCCCCGGCTTCGCGGATCTGCATGAGCGTGCGGTGCAGGTGCGGGCCGGCCTCCTGGTGCACGGTGACCACGTCGGCGCCCGCCGCGACGAAGTCTTCGACGTAGCGCTCGGGGCGCTCGATCATGAGGTGCACGTCGACGAGCGCCCCCGCGGCGTGGGCGAGCGGCGCGATCGCGCCCGCGACCGCCGGACCGATGGTGATGTTGGGCACGAAGTGCCCGTCCATGACGTCGACGTGGACGACGCGCGCCCCGGCGCCGAGCACCGCCCCTACGTCGGCGCCGAGACGGGCGAAGTCGGCGGAAAGGATCGACGGGGCGACGTGGA
>CAZTMO010000349.1:0-1910 GCA_964615105.1 uncultured Thermoleophilia bacterium | reverse complement strand
CGCGTGGTCGACGGAGGAGAGACGAGAGGGACGCCGGGCGGAGGGCGCGGCGACTTCCCGCAGGTCCCGTTCGCCGGCTCTCTCCTCGGCTTGGGTATCGACGTGATCGAGGCGGCGCGCATCCGTCGCCTGCTCGAGCGCATTCCACGCGCCTACGAGCGTCTGTTCAGCGCCCAGGAGCGTGCCTATTGCGACGGTTTCTCCGACCCATGGCCGCACTACGCGGCACGCTTCGCCGCCAAGGAGGCTGTCGGCAAGGCGCTCGGAATCGGTATCATCGGGTTCGTCTGGCGGGACGTCGAGGTCCTTTCGGGCGGAAAACCGGTCGTCAGCCTGCACGGCGGAGTCGCGGAGATCGCCGACAAGCTGGGCGTGACGCGCATCGAGCTGTCGCTCAGTCACACTGGCGGCGCGGCCTACGCCGTCGCCGCCGCGCTGGCGGGGGCGGACGCTGAGGAAAGACGCCGGTCGCCGGGAGCGGACGACGCCAAGGAGGCGCCGCATGTATGAGTCGCTGCTGATGGGCCTCTACACGGCCGATCAGATGCGCAAGGTGGACGGGACGGCGATCACCGGGGTCGGCATTCCCGGGTCGCACCTCATGGAGCGCGCCGGCGTCGCCGTCGCGGCCGAGGTGCTCGAGAGGTACGACCCCGAAGAGGTCGTCGTCTTCGCCGGCAAGGGGAACAACGGCGGCGACGGCTTCGTCGTCGCCCGCGAGCTGTTCGACGCCGGCGTCGAGGTGAGCGTGTTCACGCTCGCCCCGGCAGGCGAATACAAGGGCGACGCCAGACTGAACCTCGATATCCTCGAGAACCTCGGCGTCGACGTGCGCGAGGGGTTCGCGAACGACGGCACGCCGAGCGAGGATACCGTCGTCGCGGTGGAGCTGGCCGACGTGATCGTGGACGCGGTCTTCGGTACGGGCTTCACCGGGGCGGCGAAGGGCGCCGCGGCCGCGGCGATCGATCTCATGAACGAGGCTCCCGCCGAGGTCGTGAGCGTCGACATCGCGAGCGGCGTCGGCGCCGACAAGGGGACGGTGCACGGGCCGGCGGTTCGTGCCGACGTGACCGTCGCCCTGCACGCGCCGAAAGTGGGTCACTTCGTGACCCCCGGCGGCGCGTACTCGGGCGAGGTCGTCGTCGTGCCCATCGGCATCCCGGCGCTCTGCGACCACGAGCCGGACGTGTGGCTGCTGACCCTGCAGGGGCTGCAGCCGCTGATCCGGCCCAAGGGGTCGCTTGACCACAAGCGTTCAGTCGGGACCGTGCTCGTCGTCGGCGGCTCGGCCGGCATGACGGGCGCCGCGCACCTGGCCGCCATGGCGGCCCTGCGCGGCGGTGGCGGCCTCGTGCACTGCGCCCTGCCCGAGGGCGCCGGCGGCGAGAAGCCGTATCCCGAGGTCATCGCGGTGACCGCGCCGGGCGAGGCCGGGCGCTTCACGGCGGCGAGCCGGACGGCGTTGTTCGACGAGGCGTCCGGGTTCGCCGCCGTCGTGCTCGGACCCGGCCTCGGGCGCGCCGACGAGACAGTGCATATGGCGCGCGAGCTGCTCGAGGTCGACAAGCCGCTGCTTGTCGACGCCGACGGCCTCTACGCGTTCGGCGCGCGGCCGGAGCTGCTCGCCGAGCGCACGGCGCCGACGGTGATCACGCCCCACGAGGGCGAGCTCGGCCGCCTGACGGGCGTGTCTGCGGCCGAGGTCGCCGCCCTGCGCCTCGACAACGCCCGTTCGGCCGCGTCGCGCAGCAACGCGACCGTCGTCCTCAAAGGCGAGGCGACGATCGTCGCCGATCCGTCGGGAGCCGCCTACGTGGTCCCGACCGGCAACCCGGGGCTCGCGACGCCGGGTACCGGCGACGTCCTCAGCGGCGTGATCGCCGCGCAGCTCGCCAAGGGTCTCGGCG
>CAZTMO010000348.1:0-1934 GCA_964615105.1 uncultured Thermoleophilia bacterium | reverse complement strand
AAGAGGCCGTCGGTGCACTTCATGATGTTGGCCTTGTGCACGGCGGTGACCTTGCGCCGGCCGTGCTCCCGGGCGTACTCGAAGGCGTAGCGCACGATACGCTCGCTGCCGCGCCGGGTGATGATCTTGATGCTCTCGGCGGCGTCCTCGCCGACCATGTGCTCGATGCCCGCGTAGAGGTCCTCGGTGTTCTCGCGCACGACCACAAGGTCGATGCCGGTGAAAGCGCTGCGCACGCCGGCGAGCGACTTCGCCGGCCGCAGGCAGGCGTACAGGTCGAGCTCCTTGCGCAGCGCCACGTTGACGCTGCGAAAGCCGGTGCCGACCGGGGTCGTGATCGGCCCCTTGATGGCGACCCTGTTGCGGCGCACCGAGGCGAGGACTTGTTCGGGGAGCGGGGTGCCGTAGCGCACCATGACATCGAGGCCGGCGTCCTGACGGTCCCACGCGATGGGCACGCCGGTGGCCGCGACGACGGTCTCGAGCGCCTGTGCGAGCTCCGGCCCCGTGCCGTCACCGGGGATCAGCGTCACGGTGTAGGTCATGCCTCTCTCCTTGCCGGCGCGGCTGCGCCCGTCAGCCTTCGGGCAGGGCAAAGCCGCCGTGCTTCTTGACGTGGGCCACGAGCCCGCCCTCCTCGAGGATCGTCACCATCACCGGCGGCAGGGGGACGAACGGGATGACGGCGCCCGTCGTGAGGTCGCGCACCGCGCCGGCGGTGAGGTCGACCTCAAGCTCGTCACCCCGGGTGATGGCGCTCGTGTCGCACTGCAGCACGGGCAGCCCCACGTTGATCGCGTTGCGGTAGAAGATGCGCGCGAACGACTGCGCCAGCACGGCGCCGACGCCGGCGATCTTGATGATGCGCGGCGCGTGCTCGCGACTTGAGCCGAGACCGAAGTTGCGACCCCCGACGATGAAGTCTCCGGGACGCACGGACGCGGCGAACGCGGGGTCGGCGTCCTCCATCACGTGCCTGGCGAGCTCGGGCAAGTCGGTGCGCAGGTGAAAGAGACGCCCCGGGGCGATGTGGTCGGTGGAGATGTCGTCGCCGAAGGTCCAGGCGCGGCCGCGCAGGGGGCCGAGGCTCCCGGCCCCCGTCGCCGCGCCGGACGACGCCGCGTGCCCCGCCTCCACCGTCACAGAGCCCACTCCTCCTCAAGGATCGTGACGCTGTCCATCACGACGCCCGGCTCGCGCGCCGTCATCGGATCGCGCTCAGGGATCGCCATCACCACGTCCATGCCCTCTATCACGCGCCCGAACACGGCGTGCCGTCCGTCGAGATGCGGCGTCGCCACATGGGTGATGAAGAACTGCGAGCCGTTGGTGTCGGGGCCGGCGTTGGCCATCGACAGGACGCCGGCCCCGTCATGCTTGAGCTTCGGGTGGAACTCGTCCGCGAACTTGTACCCGGGACCGCCGCGGCCGGTGCCCGTCGGATCGCCGCCCTGCACCATGAAGTCCTTGATCACGCGGTGGAAGGTGCAGCCGTCGTAGAAGCCCTCACGGGCGAGGAAGACGAAGTTGTTCACCGTGTTCGGGACCTTGTCGGCATACAACTCGAGGACGATGTCGCCGAGGTCCGTGGAGATCGTCGCCACGTAGCGCCGGGCCGGATCGACCGAGAGGGCGGGGGGACGATCGTACTGCTTGCCCATGAGGGCCTCCTTGGCTAGAGCAGGTCGCGGGGGTCGCGGATGGCGCCGGCGACGGCGGTCGCCGCGGCCGTCGCCGGTGACGCGAGATAGATGGATGCCTCGGGGTTGCCCATGCGTCCCGTGAAGTTACGGTTGGCGGTGCTGAGGCAGACCTCGCCGCCGCCGAGCACGCCCTCGTGGATGCCGACGCAGGCGCCGCAACCGGGGTTCGTCACCACGGCGCCGACTTCCCAGAACACCTCCAGCAGGCCCTCGCGCGCGGCGGCGCGGGCG
>CAZTMO010000347.1:0-1953 GCA_964615105.1 uncultured Thermoleophilia bacterium | reverse complement strand
CATCGTGCCATACGGCAGCCGCGCCCACACCCCGAACCCGCCCTCGGGACGCGGGCCCGCCAGCAGCTCCCCGCCGAACAGGAGCACGCGCTCGCGGATGCCGACGAGGCCGCGGCCGCCCCCGGCCGCGGCCGGCGCGCCGGCCGGCCCGGGACCGTCGTCGACGACGTCGATCTCCAGCCGGTCGTCGGCCCACGTCATGGTGACGACGCTGCTGGCCTTGCCGGCGTGCTTGAGCGTGTTGGTCAGAGCCTCCTGAACGATGCGGTAAGCAGAGAGGTCGAGGCTCGTCGGCAGCGCCGCCGGCGTCCCGTTGACGCGCACCTCGACCGGCAGCCCGGCCTCGCGCACCTGCCCCAACAGCCGGTCGAGCTGTCCCAGGCCGGCGCGCGCCTGGAAGCTCTCCTCCTCACCGGGGCCACGCAGGATACCGAGCATGCGCTCGATGTCGCCGAGCGCCTGGCGCCCGGCCTCCTCGATGTTTCCCAAGGCCTCTTCGGCGAGCGCCGGTTTGGTCGCGACGACCCGCCGCGCGCCCCCGGCGTGGAGCACGATCACGTTGAGCGCGTGCCCGACGCTGTCGTGAAGCTCGCGCGCCAGGCGGACGCGCTCGTTGGCGACCGCCTCGCGGGCGCGTGCCTCGCGGTCGGCGGCGAACAACTCCGCCCGGCTCTGGGCGCGCGTCGCCACGGCGCGGTACACGCGGACGATGACGGCGATGGTCCACGTGAACGAGTAGGCCGCCCAGCTGATCGCCATCGCCGCCCATTCGATGTCGCCACGCATACCGAGGAAGATGGCGATCAGCCCGGCAGCCCCAACCAGCGCGCCGAGCACGAGGTCGCGCCCGCTCCCGAAGGCGGCGGTGACGAACAGCGCCACGCCGGCGGTCCAGATCCCCACGTCCACCGGCCGGTAACCGATAAGCGCCTGTGCCACCACGGCGCCCATCACGACCGCGAGCGCCGCCAGCGACCAGCGGCGCACGAGGGCGATGGGCAGCGAGGCGGCGAGGACCAGGACCGTGAGGAGAGCGTCGTCGGGGCGATACACCGACGTGTCGACGGCGCGCACCAGGGTGGAGACCAGCCCGATGAGGACGAAGGCGAGGGCGAGGAGCGCCGCGCCGAGCGCAGGCTGCCGCAGGCGGCGCAGGATCACGCGAGGGTGCGAGAGGGCGTCGTCAGGCTGCGACTCGCCCGGCATGACGACGCGCACCACCGCTTCCTCCCTTTCGCGGATCCCGGCGACGTAAGGGACCCGCGCGACGACGTGTCCGAGTATAGACGAAGGACGACGACGCCCGGAGGGACACAAGGATGGTGGAGGCGGCGGGAATCGAACCCGCGTCCACGGGCGCCTCGGCGGAGTCTCTACAAGCTTAGCCGGCGCATTTCGTCTCGCTCGCGGCCCCCGCGTCGGCCGGGTGCCGGTCGCCAGCCCCGATCAGTCTCGGGTCTGACCGGTCGGAGCCGCCCGGCCACACCCCAGTCCGCTGAGTGACGCCACGCTCCCGGTCGCGGACCCTCCGGGGGTGACGGGCTAGCCCTTAGGCAGCCAGTGCGAGATTGCTCTCGGCAGGTGTGTCGTTGCGGCAGTTTAACGAGGCCACCGCACCTCGGCTTGCTGCTCCTGCCTCGGTACCGCCCATGTCGAGACCAGTTCGCCCCCACGGGTGCCGGGCATGCACACGTTGTGAAGTATACCACCACCCGATGACGCGAGACCGGTGCCTGAGCAGCGAAAGCGCTGCTCAAGCACCGGTCTCGGACGCTAACGGACGCTGCGTCAGTGTCGGGTGCAGCTGCCGGTCCACCCGACGTTGACCCTGCAACGTCGACGGGCCTGCGTCGAGCTTGGCGCTCGACGCAGGCCCGTCAGACTGCAGCGGTCAATCTTCTACGGTCTGTACTTCACGCCGGTCGCGGCGCTTGAAGTACAGGTTGCGACACA
>CAZTMO010000346.1:0-1955 GCA_964615105.1 uncultured Thermoleophilia bacterium | reverse complement strand
GCTGCCGGGCTGCGGCAGCACCGCGGCAGCACTTCGGCGGCCGCGGGGTAGGATGCAAGCCTGAGTGCGCGGCCGGTGCTGCGGCGCCACGGATCCGGCGCTACGTCGCCGGGTACCAAGCGCAGCTCCGCCGCGCAGCAGGCTCGATCGTCCGAAGCAGGGAGGGCATCATGTTCGATCATCTCGGCATCGGGGCCAGCGACGTCCAGGCGAGCAAGGACTTCTTTCTCAAGGCCCTAGCCCCCCTCGGCGTCGCCGTGTGCATGGAGGGCGACTTCGGCGTCGGAATGGGCTGTGAGGGCAAACCGTCGCTCTGGCTCTCGGGACGCTACGCGACGCCGGCCCCGATGCACATCGCCTTCGCCGCCAGGGACCGCAAGGCGGTGGACGAGTTCTACGCCGCTGCGATCGCGGCGGGCGGCAAGGACAACGGCCCGCCCGGCCTGCGTCCCCACTACCACCCCGACTACTACGCCGCCTTCGTGATCGGCCCCGACGGGCACAACGTCGAGGCTGTGTGTCACAAGCCCGAAAGCTGAGCGGGACGCACGTGGCGGGAGGGCTCTTCCACTGGGGCGTGCCGCTGTGCGTCGGCCTGGCGCGACGTTGGCGCGCCGACGACGCGACCGCCATCGCGCGCCACCTCGACGGTGCGCTTGAAGGACGAGGCGAGGTCCTCGATCTGGGTGGCGGCACCGGCCATCTCGCGGCCCTGCTTGCGGCCGAGATCCGTCGTCCGGTGACGGTACTCGACGCGAGCGCGCCGATGCTTCGCCGGGCGGCGCGCCTCGAGGGCGTCAGGCCCGTGCTCGGCGACGCGGCGCGGATGCCGTTCGCGGACGCCGCCTTCGACGCCGTGATCGCCTACGATGCCGTCCACCACTTCGAACGGCCCCAGGAGGCGCTCGCCGAGGCGGTGCGGGTGCTGCGTCCCGGCGGCGCCCTGCTCGTCGGTGAGTTCGACCCTCGTTCGCGCGGCGTCCGCGCCCTGGCTGCCGTCGAGCGTCTGGTCGGGGAGCCGGGGCACTTCTTCGCGCCGCGCGAGCTCGAGTGCCTGGTCGCGCGGCACGGCGTTTCGGGAGCCGCGGAGCCGAAGCGTCTCGGCTCTTATCTCTTCGTCGGCCGCAAAGCCGTCCAGGTCTGAACCGGTGGCGAGCCTGGAGCACGGACCAGCGCTCGCATCGATCTCGGCTCGGTGGCGCATCGCACAGGAGGAGCGTACCGCCGGCTGCATCCCGCGACTGGAGGCGAACTCGTGACATCCCACCTGAGGAGGAGCGCATGACACTGGTCGTCGCCGGCGTGTTTCCGGATATCGTCTCGGCCACGGCCATAAAGGCGATGCTGGACCAGGCCGAGATCCCCGTCATGCTTCGCAGCGCGGGGAGTGCGAACTGGTTGGTCCCGGGCACGCCGGGCGGCTCGGGTCCTCTCGAGGTCCTGGTGCCGGCGGAGCGTCTCGAGGAGGCGCGCGAGCTGATCGACGCCCTGCAGGCGGGGCAAGAGGCGGCGAACGCCGGCGGCGGGGCGGGCTGAGACGGCGCCCGTGCGCCGTCGGCGTAGAATGGCCCTCACACCGCAGGCCGGCCGCGCCGCGCGTGGGCTGTCGTCTGCGTCCGACCACAAGAGGGAGCACACATGTGCGGCATCGTGGGCTACGTCGGGTCACGCCCCGGCAAGGCGATCATCCTCGAGGGCCTCAAGCGTCTGGAGTACCGCGGCTATGACTCGGCGGGCATCGCCCTGCTCGAGGACTCCGGGCTCCACACGACTCGCACCGTCGGTAACCTCGACGCGCTGGTCGCCGCGACTGGCGACGGCGACTCGGCGGCGACGGTCGGTCTTGGGCACACGCGCTGGGCGACGCACGGCAACGTCAGTGAAGAGAACGCCCATCCGCACGGAGACTGCACCGGGCGGTTGTCCGTCGTGCTCAACGGCATCATCGAGAACTA
>CAZTMO010000345.1:0-1973 GCA_964615105.1 uncultured Thermoleophilia bacterium | reverse complement strand
CGCCGGCCCTGCCGGCGCCCGAGCCGCCGCCCTTTGCCGCCTTCTCCAGGCCCGCCACGATCTGCCGCTGCACCTCGGCCGGCATCGCCGTCTGCGCCTCCACGTACTTCACCGCCTCGAGTGCGCCGTTCTTCACGTTGTCGGCGATCGAGCTCGAGAAGATCGCGACCACGATCGCCAGTCCCAGCGAGAAGCCCACCTGGCGCAGCGTGTTCAGCGCCCCGGAGCCGACGCCGGCGACCTGCGGCGGCAGCGAGCCCATCGCCGCGGCGCTCATCGTCGGCATGCTGAAGCCGATGCCGGCGCCGAGAAAGACCACGCGCCACGTCGCGTCCCAGACCGTCGACGCGCCGTTCAGTCGCGCCAGAAGCACCAGCCCGACAAAGAAGAGCAGCGCGCCGATCACCGCCGGTGTCCGGGGTCCGATCCGGTCCACGAGTCGTCCCACGTTCGGCGCCACGATCAGGCCGGTGAGCGGCATCGGCGTCACCGCGAGCGCCGCCTTGAGCTCGCTGTAGCCCAGCACGTTCACGAGGAAGAGCACGAGAAGGAACATCGCCCCGCCGAGCGCGCCGCCGATGAAGAACATCGCTGTGTTGGCGGCCGTGAACGAGCGGATGCGCAGGAGCCTGAAGTCGAACATCGGTGAGGGCGTGCGCAGCTCCCACCACATGAACAGCGGGTAGCTGGCGAAGGCGACCGCGAAGAGACCGAGAATGCGTCCCGAGGTCCATCCGTAGTCGTTGCCCTCGATCAGCGCGAGCACCAGACAGAAGAGGCCCACGGCCGAGATGAGGATGCCGGGGACGTCGACGCCCCGCACGTGCGCCCCCGGCTTGCGCTCGGGGATCACGGCGAAGGCCAGGGCCAGGGCGACGATGCCGATCGGCACGTTGACGAAGAAGATCCAGTGCCACGATGTGTACTCGATGAGGATGCCGCCGAGGGTCGGTCCGACGGCGCCGGCGACCGACCCGAGCGCGCCCCAGAGACCGACCGCCATCCCGTGCCGATGGCGCGGGAAGGCGGCGAGCAGGATGGCGAGCGAGACCGGCGTCATCGCCGCGCCGCCGACGCCTTGGCCGATCCTGAAGGCGATGAGCCAATGGATGTTCGGGGCGAGTCCGCAGGCCAGCGAGGAGAGCGCGAAGACCAGAAGACCGAAGACGAAGACCTTCTTCTGGCCGAACTTGTCGGACACGCGTCCCATGGAGAGAAAGAGGACGGCGAGGGCGAGGCTGTAGGCGTTGAGGACCCATGAGACGCGGGTCACCGTCGTATGCAGGTCGTCGATGATCGCCGGGACGGCGATGTTGACGATGGTGACGTCGAGCAGGGCCATGAACATGCCGAGGCTCACGGCGGCGAGGATCCACCAGCGGCGGGGGTGGCCGACCGCGGTGGTGGCGGCGGCCGGGCCGCCTACGGCGGCGGGGACCGCCGCCTCACCCGCCTCGGCCAGCTCCTCGGCGATCGCCGCCTCGGCGACCATCATCGCCCCGGGCAGCGCGGCGTCGGCGCGGGCGAGGATCGCCTCGTCCCGCCTGATCCGCTCCGCGCAGCCCGGGTCGCGCTCTTCGTCACAGGGTGCGGCGGCGTCGAGCGGTTCGGCGTCTTCCTCCGCGCCGGCGCGCGGCTCGGCATCGTCCTCTGCGCCGGTGCGGGGCGTTTCTTCTTCCTCCGGCACCGGACGGTCGTGCTCGGCGGTCAAGGGTCGTCCTCTCGTTGCCGATCGTCCCCGTCCGGGGCGTCCTGCGCTGTATTCCCCAAGACCGGGACCGCCGGTGTCGCATCGTCGTCACCCGCCGCCAGCGCGAGCTCGACGAAGGTCTCCTCGAGCGTGGCGGGCACGACGCGCAGCGAGGCGCGCAGACGCTGCGCGTCGAGCGCCGCGCGCACGCGCGCCGCGTCCCCGCCGGCGACGCGCAGGGTGCGTCCGTGCAGCGAGACCGGGAGGCCGGCGTCGGCGAGGG
>CAZTMO010000344.1:0-1982 GCA_964615105.1 uncultured Thermoleophilia bacterium | reverse complement strand
GCCCGGCTTCGCCGCCTCGGCGCCCGCGGCGAAGAGCAGCGTCAGGAGCAGGGCGACGCTCGTGGCGAGCGCGAGGCGCGCGCCGTAGCGCCGTCGGCTTTGCGCGCCGCGGCCTCGCCGGGCGCGCCGACCGGGCGAGGATGATGTGGTCGGTCTTCCCATGGTCCCCCCTTGCTTGGTCTGGAGGAGCGATCGCCGCCCGGCCACCTCAGCACCCGGAGCCGGACGCACGGGTCCGCTCCTCATGCGTGCGGGTCTCTGCACCTCCCGCAGGCGCAGTGTAGCGCCAGACAACGGCCTGCGAGAAGACCCGCCGCCGGTTGCATCGTCCGCACTGGCGACGCCGGCCAGAGGGCGCTCCCCCGGACGGCTCGGGCGGCGGGCCGCCGTGTTCAGTCGAACTCGAGGACGCTCCCCGTGGCGCAGTCGGCGTAAGCGTCGGGCAGGGTCGCGCGCAGGTGACGCTTGCCCCGTTTGCCGGTGCAATGGACCGGGGCGACGAGGTCGACGCCGGCGGCACGCAGCGCGTCGCTCGTGGCGCGGAGCCGCGCCGGCGAGGCGTGGAGCAGGTGCATGCCGCCGACCACGGCCCGGACGCGCGGCAGGCCGTCAGCCGCGCGCGGGAGGTCGTGACGGTGGGGTCGTATCACGTCTGTGCCGGACGCGACGCGGCGCACGTGGTCGAGCGTGTTGACGACGCCGGCGTGCGCGCAGCCGAGGAGGAGGACGAGGCCGGCGTCGGTCTCGACGACGACGGCCTGGTCGTCGACGACGTGATCGCGTACGGTGCAGGAGCGGTCGAGAAAGAAGTTGCGCTCGGCCTCCTCGAGCGGGTGGCGCCGCGGGATCGGGCCGGTGGCCCATACCCGCGGCGCGACCTCGACCGGGCCGAGCGCCCACGCCACACGTTCCGTCACCCCCCAGAGCGCCGCCAGCGAGGGGTCCTGCAGACCAATGGGGTCGACTTTGCCCGTCCGCGACAGCCAGTAGCGCGGCGAGAGGGCGCCGGGGTGCAGGACGATCCTCGCCGCAGGCGCGCTCTCGACCACACGGGCGATGCCACCGCCGTGGTCGCCATGCCCGTGGCTGAGGACGAAGGCGTCGGCCTCGGCGAGCGCGATGCCTAGGGCCCGGGCGTTCCGCGAGAAGATGTCGTTGAGCCCGCTGTCGAGCAGGATGCGCGCCTCGGGGGTCTCGATCCACACCGAGAGACCCCACTGGGCACGCAAGCCGGGGCGCCCGCGCTCGTTGTCGACCAGCAGCGTGACGCGCGCGCCGACGGCGCGCGCCGGCCCGAGGGCCTGTCCACCGTGACGCCCCGTCATGTGCGCCCTCGGCTCACGCGCTCTTGATCTGGCGCCACGCCTCGTCGTACGAGCGCTGGAACTCGCCCACATCCATGAACACGACCGAGCGCGCCAGCTCCTCCTCGGTCGGCGTGATGCTGAGGGCGAACTCGTCCGTGTACTCCCAGGAGGCCGGGGCTATGGGTGAGAGGTACCAGACCCAGCTCGCGTTCTCGCCCGAGACCTTCGGGTCCATGAGGTAGTCCATCCACAGGTGGGCGCCGTAGCGGCTGTTCTTGCCGATGGGGACCGTGAGGTTGTCCATCCAGAGGCAGAAGCCCTCGGTGGGCCTCACGAAGACGGCGAGGTCCATGGCCTTCTGGTCTCCTCCCATGGCGTCGGTCGCCATCAGCACGTCACCGTCCCAACAGTGGGTGAGCGGCAGACCCTGGACGATCGAGCGCTTCATGTTGGCCGAGTCATAGGTGACGACGAGCGGCTTCTGCGCGACCATCTTGGCGGTCGCCTCGTCGAGCTCTGCCTGATCGGTCGTGTTCGCCGAATAGCCGAGGCTGAACAACCCCACGCCGATCGTCTCGCGGGGGTTGTTCAGCATGCTGATGCCGCCCTTGTACGCCGGGTCGAAGAGCGGCGTCCAGTCGGTCGTCTTCTCGGCGACCTTGTCGGTGCGGCGGG
>CAZTMO010000343.1:0-1993 GCA_964615105.1 uncultured Thermoleophilia bacterium | reverse complement strand
TCGTCGACGTCGAGGTCGCCGAGGGCTTCGTCGCCTCGGTCAAGACCATCGTCGTGCCCGAGTAGGGCGCGCGCATCACCGGCGCGCGCATCACCGACCAGCCTGACCACATGACCGTCCTGGCCATGCCGGGAGGGTCCGTCAGCCGCGACGCGGGACCCCCGTCCGGGCGGCCCCGGAGAGGACCTCGGCGATGCCCTTGCGCCGTCTTGAGCGATCGTCGGAGGCGACCAGCTCGACGCCGGTGCGGCCGCCGCCGCAGTCCCTCAGAGAAGTCGCGCCAAGAGACCCTTGGAGAAGGCGCCGCTCTCCAGGGACATCGCTCGCGGAAACGCCGCGCCCCAGGTCATTTCACGGTGAGCACGTTGCTGCCCGCCGGGGCGGCCTGGCCGTTGCCGGCCGCGTCGGTGGCGTAGACGTAGAAGCGGTACTTGCCTTTGGCGAGCGTGCAGGTGAACTTGGCGGTGTAGACGCTCCCGATCGTCTTGCCGGAGTAGGGGCCGAGCTTCTTCACGACCTTGCCCGCCCGGTTCTTGACCTTGAGCGTCACGACGGCCGAGCCGCCGTTGGGCGTCGCATCGAGGACCTGGTACCTGAGTTTGGCGGTCCGGTAGCGGTAGGCGCTCGCTGCGGAGGGCGCCTTGGTCGTGGGCCTCGCCGTGTCGATGCCGAAGGTGAGGGTCTTTGCCTTCTCCGGGTTGCCGGCGAGATCCAGCGAGCGGTAGAGGACGGTGTAGCAGCCAGACTCGCTGCACTCGAGCGAGTCGCCCGGCGTCCAGGTGGTGCCTCCGTCGAGCGAATACTCCGTGTGATCGACGCCGGAGCCGCCGGCGTTGTCGGTCGCCGAGAACCGCACCGTGACGGCGGCGTTGTACCAGCGACCGTTCACCACGCCGCTCGCCGTCGTCGTCGGCGGCGTCGTGTCGGGGACGGTCGCCGTGACGGTCAGATCGTCGACGTAGGCTCCCTCGCTGTAGCTGGCCAGCGCGGTCCACTGCGTGGTCATGAACGCGAGCCAGACCTGCGAGTGCCCCACGAGCGGGAACGAGGTCGAGTTGAGATCGAGCTCCCATGACTCCCACAGCCCGTCGGTGTCGCCGCCCCACTGCACGGGCCAGGCCGAGTAGTGGGAGCCGTCGAACGAGTACCCGATGCAGAAGGCACCGCACGCCGTCGGGGGGTTGGGATACATCAACTTCGGCGCGTAGTACCACAGCTCGAAGCTGAGGGTCGCCCCTGAGGCCGTGCTCAGGTCGATGGGGCCGTAGTACATCGAGGGGGAGGAGCCGGACTGTGAGGGCGCGTGCGCGGAGTGCGTGCCGCTCACCGCGTACGTCGTGCTGATCGACCAGCCGGAGGAGTTCCCGTTCCACTTGACGGCGCCCTCGTAATCGTCGGAGAGCAGCGTGACGGCCGGGTCCGTCGCGACCCGCACGGCGGTCGCTGACTCTGACCTCCGGGTGGCGGGACGTCCGGCCGTACCCACCGCCGACGACGGGACCAGAAGCGGCCCGACAAGGAGCGGCGGCAGCAGAAGGGTCGTGAGTCCCAGCAAGAGCTTCTTCATGGCGTGACCTCCGTCGGACGCCGCACTTCTCGACGGCGACCTTGAGACCGTCGCCGTCTCCATCGTGTTCCGGGCCTCTCAAGAAGCCGCTTCTACACCCGATCCCGCGTCTGTGCAACAGAGGATGTGCCTGCCACCGCCCCCGTTCACCAAACTGTCTGGCAGAGGCCGCTTCCGCCGTCAGGATGCTGGACTGGACGGGCAAGTCCGGGGCATGGAGGAGCCATCACTTCTCGGCGAGCAGCCTCGTGAGGGCCGGCGAGCAGAGCGGTGCCCAGGTCGACGCGCACGGCCTTCTGCACACGACCCGGATCGCGCCTCGCCGACGCGCAGGCGCCCGAGGCGGCGTCAGAGCAATACAGGCCCCTTCTCGCGCACGACCTCGACCAATGGCTGAGACATGGCGCTAGAAGCCGTCCGGGGCCG
>CAZTMO010000342.1:0-1996 GCA_964615105.1 uncultured Thermoleophilia bacterium | reverse complement strand
CGCCGTCCAGTAGCGGAGCCTGGTCGCGCGGCCGCTCCACAGCTTCGCCTTCGTGGGACCGAAGGTCCTGCTGTAGTCGTCACCGCCGCCTGAGCGCGAGAGCTTGGTGCGCCAGGTCGCGGCCTGCGCGTCGGGCGGCGCCAACGTCGCGAGCGACAGGACGGTCGCGGCCAAGGTCGCGAGGCCGGCACCGGTCAGCAGTCGCCACCTGGCTCTGAGCGTTGGAACAGTCATTCTCCCTCCTCGGGTCGGCTTCTCTGCTCGCCCCGGACCATACCCCCGGCGCATGGAGCATCGATGAGACGACCATGAGAGAACTCTCATCTCTTTCGCCGACGTCGTCGGTCCCGTCGTGCCCGCCGCCTTCTTCAGGGCGCCGCCTTCTTGCCGGCGAGCGGCGAGACGTAGTCGCCGACCGCGGAGCGAAAGCCGACGGCGAAACGGTTCCAGCCGTTGATCGCGACGATCGCCAGGGTGAGGGCGACGAGCTCTTTCTCGTCGAACTGCTCTCTGGCCTCGGCGTAGACCGCGTCGGGAGCGCCCGTCTCAGGCAGCAGGGTGAGCGCCTCGCACCAAGCCAACGCGGCCCGTTCACGGGCGCTGTAGAAAGGCGCCTCCCGCCACGCGGCGAGCACGTGCAGCCGCTGCTCGCTCACGCCGCGAGCGCGCGCGTCCTTGGAGTGCATGTCGAGGCAGAAGGCGCAGCCGTTGAGCTGCGAGGCGCGCATTCGTACCAGTTCGAGCAGCTCCGGTTCGAGCGCGCTCTCACGGACGGCGTGCTCGAGGCTGCTCATCGCGTGCAGCGCGGCGGGGAAGGTCCTTCCGTAGTCGAGCCTCATCGTCACGTCCTCTCATTTCGCTTCCGGTCTGAGGGGTGTTCCCCGGCAGACTGCCGGACAAACTCGTTCGCGTTGTCCGACAACGCCGGGCGCGTTGATTCGCCGTGCGGGGGTCTCTAGGCTGGGAACGACTCGACTTCAGGTTCCCGTCTCTGCGTCTCGCCGCGTACGTCGTGACGAGGAGCATGAGAGGAGGTGACCGCAGATGCGTGCGGCAGACGGGGACCAGAGTCGACCTGAACGCCGACGAGAGAACGAGGAAGGGGGATGTGTGAGATGAGACGTCTGGCGATGCCATTGGTGTTGCTCTTCGCGGCGACGCTTCTGCTGCCCGCAGTGGCATGGTCCGCGCCCACCTACGACAAGGCCGTCAACAACCTGATTGCCAAGCGCTATCCACAGAGAATCGAAAAGCACCTCTGCAGCCTGGGAACGAGCCCGCTGGGCTACCGTCTGGCGGGCACAGCCTCCGACAACGCCGCGGCCAGGTACCTCAGGGACCAGATGCGTCTCATGGGGCTCAAGAAGGTCCGCCTCGAGAAGGTCCCGCTCGACGTGTTCGAGCCCCGCGGGGCGAGCGTCGCGGTCGACCGCGGCGACATGCCGCCCTGGAAGATCGTCTGCTCCCAGTTCGCGGGCGTGCTCGGCACGCCGAAGGGCGGGGTCACCGGTGAGGTCGTCTACGTGGGCACCGGCACCGCCGCCGAGTTCGACGGGGTGGGCGACGTCGAGGGCAAGATCGTCCTCGTCGACCTCGCCCTCAACGACATCGCGTGGCTCAACATGCCCGCGCACGAGGCCACCGTGCGCGGGGCCACCGCCGTCATCTTCACGTTCAATCCCGACGCCGACACCGACCCCTACTACTCGGTCGCTCCCGACGCCTTCGGCAGCAACGACGGCCTCTACGGCGAAGACTGGTCGCCCTGCGTCTACATGCCCTGGCGCGACGGCGAGTGGCTCAAGTCCGAGATGGACCGCCGTACGGTGACGGCCACGGTCGTCAGCGACGTGAGGGTGAAGCTGAAGAAGGACGGCGGCTTCGGCTACAACGTCCTCGGCGAGATCCCGGGCAAGGTCAAGAACGGCCAGAAGACCGTCGTCACCGCCCACCACGACGCCTACTTCCACGCCGGCATCGACGACACCTCGGGCAC
>CAZTMO010000341.1:0-2014 GCA_964615105.1 uncultured Thermoleophilia bacterium | reverse complement strand
CGTCGCGCCTGCTCGACCGAGGCGAAGAAGGCGTCCATGTCGAGGTGGAGGATGGCTCGAGTCGATACGAACATACGTTCGTATTCTAACGGGCCGGATGACGGTGGTCAACGACCTGTAGGCTCGCGCCCGGCGAGCGAAGCTCAGTCGCCGGCGTCGAACGGGAGGCGAGGAACGTCGCCCCAGAGGTTCTCGAGACGGTAGAACTCGCGTGCCGCCGGCGTGAACACGTGCACGACCACATCGAGGTAGTCGAGGAGGATCCAGTCGCCCTCACGCTCGCCTTCGACGCGCGCCGGCCGCAGGCGCTGGCGCAGGCGCGTCCGGATCTCGTCGGCGATCGCCGTGGTCAGGCGCGCGTTCGCCCCGGTGGCGATGACGAAGTAGTCGGTGTACGTGACGGCGTCGGCCATCTCGAGGACGACGATGTCCTCGGCCTTCTTCCCCGCTGCCAGCCCGGCGATCTCGAGCGCCAGGTCGCGCAGCGACTGCGCGTCGGGTGCCTTGGCTACTGGAGGTCCTTTGCCGTCAGGTCCTTGCCGACGATGACGACGACGGTCGTCGGCCCCACCTGGTCGCCGCCGTCGAGGACGACGCCGCGGCCGAGTATAGCACGGACGTCCTCGGCCACCCGGAGCGCGTCCTCGCCCGCGAGGATCTGCGTCTTGCGGTAGTCGAACGAGTCGGCGTTGCCCGTCGCTGGAAGCTCGACGTCGAGGCTGGCGAGGCGGTCCGCGACGAGCTCCCCGATGCCCAGCTCACCGCTGCCGTTGCGCACCAGCACGGTCACGGGGGCTGAGAAACCCGGGGTGCGGCGCGTGATCTCGGCCATGATGCGTCCCGGGTCCGGGCGGAACACGAACTGGCCCAAGGCGGTCTTGCCGACCGACGGCAGGCGCTCGACGTCCGCGTCCCCCTCGGTCGCCGCGGTGAGGATCTCGCGCAGGTACCGGCGCTCCCCCCCTCGCGCCGCCTTGACGACCCGGTCGATGGTCACGGCGCGCTCGGCGTCGGGCAGCAGGGCGGCCGAGGCCAACACCGCCCGCACCAGCGCCTCCTGCACGGCTGCTTCGTCGGCGGCATCCCGCCCCTCGGCGGCCAGCAGCTCGCCGATCTGCTCGCGCGGCACCGCGAAGCGTCCCTTGTACTCGCGCACGGCGCCGTCGATCTCGAGCTGCACCGAGCCGTCGAGCTTCATCCACACCTCGTCGCCCCCGGCGAGCGCCTCGAGGTCGGCGTAGTCGAGCTTGTAGCTCAGGTCGACCGTGGCGCCGAGGAGCCGCTCGAGGTCGTCGCTCAACTCGCCCGCGGCCAGCATGTCGCCGGCGAACACGTATTCACCGCCCTGCCGTTCAAGCAGCAGGCCGCGCGGGATCGTGAAGAGACTCACGGTCTTGGTGTCGGCATCACGCAGGGCGAGCATGGCGCTGGGCAGACCCTTGCCCTGACCAGAGCCCTCGCCGAAGGTGATCAGGGCCAGATAGCCGTCGCGGCGCTGGGGCTGGTCGCCGCCGAGGATCCAGCTTGCCAGCCGGTAGGCCCCCGCGACGGCGGCGAAGGCGACAGCGACCGCAAGCGCCACGAGAAAGACGACCTGTCGTCGCTGCACCTTCCGGTCGCGACGCCGGCGCAGCCGGCCGACCCTGTAGCCCTCAGCCCGCGCCACAGTGCTCGTTGTAGAGGTCCAGGGCGGCGGGGTGCACGCCGCGCCGCTTCTCGATCACCTCGAGGAGCGTGAGGCGGGCCGCCGCTGCGACCGCGTCGTCCAGCGCCACCTCGGCGAGGCGCCGCACCTCCTCGAGACCGGCGAAGTCCCGCCCCGGCTCACAGAAGTCGGCCACGTACAGGCACTTGGCGAGGGTGTCCATGCCGGCGGCGCCGACCGTGTGTGTCTCGATCGCCCGCGCGATGCGCTCGTCGAGGCCCTCGGCGCGAAGCTCGGCCGCAGCCAGCGGCGCGTGCAGGAGGCCGCTGGGGCGGCAGCGCTCCAGCGGCCCGACGGGCACGCCGCGGC
>CAZTMO010000340.1:0-2015 GCA_964615105.1 uncultured Thermoleophilia bacterium | reverse complement strand
CTCCTCGAGCGGTTCAAGGAGCTGCCGCAGATCAAGCCGCTGGTCGCCGGCGGCAGCCTGGCGGAGTACTCGGCGCACGCGATCCCCGAGGGCGGCATCGCCAAGGTGCCGCGACTGTACGGCGACGGCTACGTCCTGACGGGCGACGCCGCGGGCCTGAGCCTGAACGCCCTTGTCACCGTGCGCGGCATGGACTTCGCCGTCGCCTCGGGTTACTTCGCCGCGCAGGCGATCATCAAGGCGAAGCAGACCGGCGACTTCTCGGCCGCCGGCCTCGCCTCGTACGAGGCGGCCCTGCGCGACAGCTTCGTGCTCAAGGACCTCGAGACGGCGCGGGCCTACCCGCGGTTCATGGAGGTCCCGCGCCTGTTCAGGCATTACCCGACGGCCGTATCGCGCCTCGTCGAGGACATCTTCACCTTCGGTCCCGGCCCCACCCCGCCGCTCATCAAGAAGGCCTGGAGGGGCGTCAAGCGCGACTTCCTCAAGCCCTCCACGCTGCAGGACGCGTGGCAGGCGCGCAAGCTGTGACGGGGAGGTCGCGACCGTGAGCAAAGAGGAGCGACGGTGAAGGAGGAGGTGCGACCGTGAACATCGACGCCAAGCTCGGGCTCGACGTCTTCAAGCTCGACAAGGAACCGCACATCGTCATCGAGCAGGATCTCTGTGCGACCGTGTGCGTCAACCGGGCCTGCCTCTACGTCTGCCCGGCCGACCTGTACGAGCTCGACGACGAGAAGCGCATGACCGTCAACTGGGAAGGGTGCCTCGAGTGCGGTACCTGCATGATCTGCTGCGAGCCGAGGGCGCTCACGTGGTCGTATCCACGCTCCCAGTTCGGCGTGCAATACAGGATGAGCTGAGGGGGGACGACGCATGGACGAACTGACCGCCGTACTGGGCGCGAACGCGTACCCGGGCCGCGGCCTCGCCTTGGTCGGGACGGCCGACGGCGCCCTGATCGCCTACTTCGTGACGGGGCGCAGCCCCGCGTCGCAGCAGCGTGAGATCCGCCGCGGCGCCCGCGGCGAGCTGCTCGTCAGCCCGCTCGGCGAGGGCGCCGACGACCCCCTGCGTCACTACGCCGCGGCACGCACCTCGGCCGACTGGATGGTCGTCGGCAACGGGCGCCAGGTCGACACGGTGCTCGAGAAGCTCGAGGCCGGGCACGCGCCCCAGGTCGCGCTCGACGGCCTCGAGCACGAGCCGGACGGGCCGATCTTCACCGACCGCATCACGCTCGTCGTCTCGCGGGCGCGGCCTGTCGAGGCCGTCTTCGGCGCCGCCCGGCGCAGCGCCGGGGGGCGGACGACGAGCGACATCCACAGCCTCGTCGTCCGCGAGCCGGCGCCCGGCGACGCCGTCCTTCTGACGACCTACAAGTCGGACGGCGACGTGATCGAGGGCGGCCGGCCCTTCCTGGAGGCGACGTGGGCGGCGGGCGGCGCGGCGGTCGGCGCCGCCGGCACCGCCGCGGGTCTCGGCAATGCTGCCGCAGGCCCCGGCGACGCCACCGAGGGTCTCGCCGGCACCGCCGCGGCTCTGCTCGAGGCGGTCTGGTCGTCGCTCGGTGTCCGGTATCGCGTCGCCGCCATGGTGCTCGACCCGGCCCGCGGGCTCGAGAGCGCGCTGATCAAGAACGAGAAGAGGTGACCTCTTGGACATCGTCGTGTGCGTGAAGACCAACCCGGACCCGCAGATGGTCCGCATCAAGAACAGGGAGCCGGTGCTCGAGGCGGTGCCGTACAAGCTCGGTGACCTCGACAAGAACGCCCTCGAGGCGGCGATCCAGTTGCGCGACGCGGCCGGCGGCAAGGTCGTCGCGCTGACGGTCGCCGAGACGAACCGCAAGATCAAGGAGACGGTGAAGGAGGCGCTCGCCATGGGTGCCGACGAGGCCGTGATCGTCGACGACCCGGCGGCGGTCGAGCTCGACCAGGCGGCGGTCGCCACGGTGATGGCCGCCGCCGTCAAGAAGCTGCCCGCCTGCGACCTGCTGCTCTTCGGCGAGGGCT
>CAZTMO010000339.1:0-2024 GCA_964615105.1 uncultured Thermoleophilia bacterium | reverse complement strand
CGCAGGCCCAGGCCGCGGCGGCGGCCCGCCCGGCCCCGGTGGCGGCCCGCCCCGACACGCCTTGTCCCGCCCCGTCGAGAAGGCCAAGGACCTCAAGGGCGCGCTCCGCCGCCTCGGCAGTCTGCTGGCCGAGGAGCGCGCCGTGATCGCCGTCGTCCTGCTCCTCGCCGTCCTCAGCGTCGCGCTCGCCGTGATCGGGCCCAAGATCCTCGGTCACGCCACCAACATCCTCTTCGAAGGCGTCGTCAGCAAGCAGCTCCCGGCCGGCGTGACGCAGGAGCAGGCGGTCGCCGGCCTGCGCGCCAAGGGCCAGGGCCGCATCGCCGACATGCTCTCGGCGATGACGCTGCATCCGGGCAGGGGCGTCGACTTCGACGCCATGGGCCTGACCCTGTTGCTCGTCGTGGCCATCTACCTCGTGAGCGCCGCCTTCTCGTGGCTGCAGCAGTGGCTCATGGCCGGGGTCGCGCAGCGTTCGATGTTCAAGCTGCGGCAGGCGGTGGACGAGAAGCTCGCCCGCCTGCCGCTCAAGTACTACGACGACCACCCGCGCGGCGACGTCCTGAGCCGCATGACCAACGACATCGACAACATCTCGCAGACGCTGCAGCAGTCGCTCACGCAGCTCATCACGTCGGCGCTGACCATCGTCGGCGTCCTCATCATGATGCTCTGGATCAGTTGGATCCTCGCCCTGATATCAGTCCTCGTCGTGCCCCTCTCGATGCTCGCGGCGTTGTTCATCGCCAAGCGGTCCCAGCGGCAGTTCACGGCGCAGTGGCAGCGCACCGGCGACCTCAACGGCCACGTCGAGGAGGTCTTCACCGGTCACAACGTGGTCAAGGTCTTCGGCCGCCAGCAAGAGGTGATCGACGTCTTCGACGCCCAGAACGACCAGCTCTATGAGGCGAGCTTCAAGGCCCAGTTCATCTCGGGGACGATCCAGCCGGTCATGAACTTCATCGGCAACCTCAACTACGTGGCGGTCGCCGTGGTCGGCGGCATCATGATCGCCAACGGTCGCATCTCGCTCGGCGACGTGCAGGCCTTCATCCAGTACTCGCGCCAGTTCACGATGCCGATCGCGCAGACCGCCAGCATCATGAACGTGCTGCAGTCGGCCGCCGCCTCGGCCGAGCGCGTGTTCGAGCTGCTCGACGAGACGGAGGAGGAGCCGGACGTCGCGGAGCCGGTCCGGCTCGCGCACACACGCGGCCAGATCACCTTCCGCGACGTCTCCTTCCGCTACCTCCCCGACACCCCCCTGATCGAGGACTTCAGCCTCGACGTCCCACCGGGGCAGACGGTCGCCATCGTGGGACCGACGGGGGCAGGAAAGACGACGCTCGTGAACCTGCTGCTGCGTTTCTACGAGATCGACGACGGCGCGATCCTCATCGACGACGTCGACGCGCGGACGATGACGCGCAGCGACCTGCGCAACCTGTTCGGCATGGTCCTGCAGGACACGTGGCTGTTCACCGGGACGATCCGCGACAACATCGCGTACGGGCGCGAAGGCGCGAGTGAGGACGAGATCCTCGCCGCCGCCCGAGCGGCTCGCGTGGACCACTTCGTGCGCACGCTCGAGGGCGGCTACGACACGGTCCTCGACGACGAGGCGGCGAACGTCTCGCAAGGCGAGCGCCAGCTTCTGACCATCGCGCGCGCCTTCCTCTCGGACCCCGACGTGCTGATCCTCGACGAGGCGACGAGCTCGGTCGACACGCGCACCGAGGTGCTGATCCAGGAAGCGATGGCCGAGCTCATGAAGGACCGCACGAGTTTCGTCATCGCCCACCGCCTGAGCACGATCCGCGGCGCCGACACGATCCTCGTCATGGACCACGGGCACATCGTCGAGCAGGGCTCGCACGACGAGCTCATGGCGGCGTGCGGCTTCTACCATGATCTCTACGCGAGCCAGTTCGAGGAGGCGCTCGAAGAGGCGTGCTGACTTCGCGCACATCGACCATCGCCTGCCGGCGCTGCGGCAGGACCGTCACCGTCGAGGCGCCGCGCTG
>CAZTMO010000338.1:0-2041 GCA_964615105.1 uncultured Thermoleophilia bacterium | reverse complement strand
GACGTCGGCCGCGAGTCCCAGCGACGCCGGGGCGGATGCCACCCCGGCTCGAGACGCGCGAGGCCCAGCCGCGCTCACCGAGGCGGTCGTCGTCTGCGTCGCCGACGTCCTTGCCGCGAACGCGGCCATCCAGGCGCTGGCGCCCGGGGCCGCGTACATCGCCCCGGTCTGGCCGGCGCTCGCGGGGTCTCCCGCCGCCGGTCCCGAGGCGGCGACGTTCGTCGTCGCCGCGACGCAGGTCCTGACCCGCGCCGGATTGCCTGTGGCGGCGCGCGTCTTCGCGACGTCGGCCGCGGCCACCAATTGGCTCGCCTGCACCGACGGCTCGTTCGCGGCGCTCAGCGCCGCGGCCGCCGGCGCGGCTCTGCTGACGGGCGCCGGCACGCTCCGCGACGGCGGCGTGTTCTCGTCGCGTCAGCTTGTGGCCGACGCCGAGATCCATTCGTGGTGCGTCGCCGTCGCGGCCGGCATCCCGGTCGACGACGAGACGATCGCCGTCGACGCCATCAAGGAGGTAGGCATAGGCGGCAACTTTCTCGGTCAGAAGCACACGCGGAGGCACATGAAGGACGTCTGGCGCCCGCGGCTCCTCGATCGCTCCATGTGGGACGCCTGGGTGGCGGGAGGCCGCCGGGGCGCAGCCGACAAGGCGGCCGAGCTCGCCGGCGTCCTGCTTGCGCAGCACGAGGTCTCCCCTCTTAACGGCGAGCGTGCCGCGACACTCGAACGCATCATCGCGGCCGCCGGTCTGTAATAATCCGATGCAGGCATGAATCCGGCGCCGGCGAGGCTTCGCCGGCCGGCGCCACCCTCATTCCGCGACCAGGCAGCATGGGCCCGGTGCCCCGAGAAGGAGTTGGAGACGATGGCACGACAGTACAGCGAGATACCGCTCTTCAAAGACGTGACCGACGAGCAGTGGAACGACTGGCACTGGCAGGTCCGTCACCGCCTGACCACGATCGAGGAGTTCGAGCAGGTCGTTGCCCTCGACGAGCAGCAGAAGGCCGACCTCGAGCGCTGCATGGGCCGCTTTCGCGTCGCCGTGACGCCCTACTACGCCTCGCTCATGGACCCGGACGACCCGCTCTGCCCGGTCCGCCAGCAGGGCATCCCGGGGCTTGCCGAACTCACCGTCGGCGCGGCCGACCTGAAGGACTCCCTCGGCGAAGCGGTCGACTCGCCGACCACGCTGCTCACGCATCGCTACCCCGACCGCGTACTGTTCATCACCACCGAGATGTGCTCGATGTACTGTCGGCACTGCACCCGACGGCGCATCGTCGGCGAGCACGAAGGCGCGGTCTCCAAGGAGGACTACGAGAACGCCTTCACCTACATCCGCCGCAACCCCGAGGTCCGCGACGTCCTCCTCAGCGGCGGCGATCCGCTGACCCTGTCGGACGACCGCCTCGAGTGGTTGCTGCAGAACGTCACCGAGATCCCACACGTCGAGATCGTGCGCATCGGTTCGCGTATGCCCGTCGTCTGCCCGCAGCGCGTCACCCCCGAGCTCTGCGCGATGCTGCGCAAGTACCATCCCCTCTACCTGAACACGCACTTCAACCATCCCAAGGAGATCACGCCCGAGTCGAGGCGCGCCTGCGAGATGCTCGCCGACGCAGGCATCCCGCTGGGCAACCAGACGGTGCTCCTCAAGGGCGTCAACGACTGCGCCAGGGTCATGAAGCGCCTGGTCCACGGCCTGGTGCAGATCCGCGTGAAGCCCTACTACTACTATCAGTGCGATCTCGCCGAGGGCATCGGCCACTTCCGAACCTCGGTGGCCAAGGGCATCGAGATCTACGAGAGCCTGCGTGGCCACACCACGGGCTTCGCCGTGCCGACCTACATCATCGATGCCGTGGGCGGCGGCGGGAAGACGCCGGTGTTCCCGAACTATGTCATCTCGCAGTCGGACCATCAGGTCATCCTGCGCAACTACGAGGGCATCATCAGCAAGTACACGGAGCCGGACGACTACAGGTTCGAGTGTCACTGCGAGGACTGCGAGGCCGAGCGCGAGCGTCTCGGCGTGGCG
>CAZTMO010000337.1:0-2051 GCA_964615105.1 uncultured Thermoleophilia bacterium | reverse complement strand
TGCCGGTGCCGTACTCGACGATGCGGTCGACGGCCTCGCGCAGCGTCGACGGGTCCTGGAGCAGCGGCATGATGTCCCGAAAGAGGATTCCCTCCTTCGGGAAGTCCGGGATCGAGCGTACTTTCGCGGCGAGGTCGATCAGGACGTCGGTCATGCTGGGCTCCTCGTTCGTTGAGATGGGGACGGACGCCTCGGTCTCGTCCTCTGACGTCGGATCCTCGGGGCTGAGGCGAGGCATGTTGTGAGCCGTGAGAAAGGCACTGCCATGCCTGGGTTCAGCCCTCGTCGGGCCCGCCCGCGGTCAGGTGCCGGATTCCCCTGGTGAGCAGGAGCTGGCGCAACTGCGTGGTCGCCTGGACGATGTCCTCGAGCCGGTCGAGGCCCTCGCGGCGGCGCTCCGGGCGCCGCGACCTGAGCGCCGGCAACAGCACCTGCTCGACGAGGCCGAGTTCGCGGTCGATGGCGCTCTTGACGAGGCGCAGGTTCTTGGGCCGCAGGCCGTTGAGCGCCAGTTGCGCCGCGGCGCCGACGATGCCGCAGTCGGTCTCGCCGTAGCGGCGCACGCCGCTGACCTGGCGTCCCTTGACCAGCTCGTAGTCCTCGAGCTCGTCCAGCAGCGCCATGTCGGCGCCGGTGAGCTGCAGCACCTCTTCGGCGGTGAAGCTGCGCTGCTCCCCCGAGACCACGAAATCGGCCTTGCGCAGCCCCTGACGCGCAGTCGGTGCCGTCGCAGCCGGGCTGCGCTCGAGCTCACGGCGGATGACCTTGAGCGGCAGGTACTCGTCACGCTGCATCGTCAGCACGCGCACGAGCCGGTTAAAGTCATCCTGCGAATACAGGCGGTAGCCCGACTTGGTGCGGCGCGGCATGACCAAGGCCTGCTCCTCGAGGTAGCGCAACTTGCTGACGCTGACGTCGGGGAACTCGCCCTTGAGGCGGTCGACGACGGACCCGATGGTGAGGAGCTTCTCGTCTTCGATATCGAAGAGCAGCTCGACGCTCTCGCGGTTCACGGCACGATGAAGGTGAGTTTGTACTTGCCGATCTGGATCTCGTCGCCGTCGGCGAGCATGCTCTTGTCGGCGCGACGACGATTGACGAAGGTGCCGTTGAGACTGCCCTCGTCGACCAGGCCAAACCGCTCGCCCTCGCGCACGACGACGGCGTGGTTGCGCGACACCGTGACGTCGTCGAGGAAGATGTCGGCGTCGGGGTGGCGGCCGATCGTCGTTCGTGCGGCCGTGAGCGGGTACGACTCGCCGGCACGGCCCCCACCGCTGCGGATGACGAGCGCGGGCTGGTCGCGGGGCACGCCGGCGACAGGGCCGAGCGCCCCCTCCTCGTCGTCGGGCTGGAAGCTGATCGTCGTCTGATCGTCGGCCAGGTCGCCAGCCAAGCTGGCGCCGCAGCGCGTGCAGAACGCCGCGGCGTCGGAGTTCTTGAACCCGCACTCGGGACAGAACACTTCAGTCCCCCGCGGGCTGGCCGGCGCCGCTCGAGGGACTCCCGGCGCCGGCGCCCGGTCCGTGCCCCAGCAGGATGCGCTTGAGCCCCTCGACGTCGTCGGCACTGATCACCGGCTCGCCCTCGACGTGTTTCTTCTGGAGGCGCATGACGAGCTCCGCACGCAGGATGTCGAGCTTGCCCTGAAGGATGCGTCGCCGGCGGGAGATCTCGCGCTCTTCGTCTTCGAGCTCGGCGATCAGCGCCCGGAGCTCGTCGTCCGATCGGGAAACGAGGTCGACGATATCGTCCATCGCGCTCAGCCTCCGTTCGTAGCGGGACTCCTTACGTTAGCGGAGCGGAGCTCAACGTTCAAGCTCAGGTTGAGGCGAGTCTCCGGAGACCCCCGGCTGACGGTCCGCTCCTGGGGAGATCTCGACCGTCACGGCCCCGCCGTCGTGCAGTCGCGCGAGAGCGGTGAGTGCGTCGTATTCGTCGAACTCGCCTCCGACTAGGATGCCCGCGACGATGTCGCCCACGGTGCGCGCCCCGGGGCCGAGGTACCCGAGGACACGCGCCGCACTCGGATCGTCCGCGACGGCGCCATG
>CAZTMO010000336.1:0-2065 GCA_964615105.1 uncultured Thermoleophilia bacterium | reverse complement strand
GCGTGGTCGCGGCCGCCATGTCGACCGCCGACTCGTACTTCCTCGCCTCCGGCGGCGTCATCGGCTACGACATCTACAAGGTCGTGCGTCCCAAGTCCACGGGGCAGCAGAGGGTGCGCATGGTCAAGTGGGGCATCGTGATCTCGGCGATCATGTCCATCTCGCTGGCGTTCGTGTTCAAGCGCATCATGACGGTCTGGGTGTTCCAGGCCACGATCATCATCTCGACCGCGCTCATCCCCGTCTACATGGGCGCGTTCCTCAAGAAGAAGCCCAAGAAGATCGCCGGGACCCTGGCCGCGACGGTGGGACTGATCCTCTCGATCGCCTACTACCTCGTGATCGTGATCCTCGGCCACTGGGACGAGGAACAGGGAGTGCAGCTTCTCAACGTCCGCCTGCCGGGATTCGGAGACGTGGCGCTGTGGACAGAGTACGGGATCCTCATCATCACGCCGATCGTGCTGGTGGTGTTCCTCATCGCCAACGCCGTGGGTACGAAGATAGAGCCCGACCGCCCGATCGAGGAGCCTGCGGCCGGGATGGCGCCCGGGAGCGCGCCGGAGGAGGTGCCGTCATGACGGTCTTCGCGGTCAACGGCTGGGACCTGAGCTGCTACATCATGGGCGCGGTGGCGATCATCGGGCCCTGCACCATCGCCTTCTGGTTCTACGAGGCGTCGAGCAAGCGGTTCAAGGAGCTTCACCGGGCGCACAAGGAGAGAACAGAGGGGTGAGTGAGAGGCGGCGGGCCGGCGCGGGCGCCGGCCCGCCGCCGACCCCCAAGCTCGAAGCCGCCCTCGCGTCCCGCGGACGCGGGGGCGGCTTCGTCGTCACCCGGGAGCAGGGAGCCACCCCCGTTGAAGCTCGGGGCTTGGGCGGCTCAGTCGCTGTCCGGGGCGCTTGGTGGCGGCAGCGGCGTACGACGACTGATGCCCGACCGGTCGGGCCTGGCCGGATGCCGAGGCAGGGCCGGGTACAATCGGTGACGATGACTTCATTCGCAAGGAGCCGAGAGCCCGATCAGCCCGGGAGCGCGCCGCAGGCTTCCCTCGAACGCCTGCGAGCCACGCTGCCCCGCATCCCTGACGAGCCCGGCGTCTATCGCTTCTTGGGCGAGGATGGCGAGGTCCTCTACGTGGGCAAGGCGAAGGCGCTGCGCAAGCGCGTCGCGTCGTACCTGCGCAAGGGCGGGCCGGCGCCGACCGGGCGTGTCCCCGAGATGGTCGCGCGGGCGCGCGACGTCGAGTGGGTGGTCACGGGCAGCGAGAGCGAAGCCCTCATCCTCGAGGACAACTTCATCAAGGAGCACCGGCCGCCGTACAACCTTCGTCTTCGCGACGACAAGAGCTACCCGTACATCGAGATCACGATGGTCGACGAGTGGCCGCGGGTGCGCTTCTTCCGGGGAAGGCACGTCCCGGGCAACCTGTACTTCGGGCCGTACTCGAGCGCGCGCAAGGTGCGCGACACCCTCGAGCTGATCGGGCGCATCTTCCCGTACCGCAAGTGCAAAGGGGAGAAGCCGGGGAGGAGCAGCGGCTCGCCCTGCCTGCAGTTCTTCATCAAGCGCTCGCTGGCGCCGTGCGACGGCCGCGTGACGCGCGAGGAGTACATGGCCGCGCTCGGTCAGGCGATCGAGTTCCTCCGCGGCCGCCTCGGCGCGGTCGAGCGCGAGATCGAGCGCGCCATGGCGACGGCGGCCGAGGCGCGCGAGTTCGAGAAGGCCGCCCTGCTGCGCGACCGGCTCGAGGCGGTGCGTCACGTCCATGAGCGCCAGGCGGCACGCATCGACGGGGGAGAGGCGTTCGACGTGATCGGCCTGTACCAAGGCGAGCCTGGGGCGAACGCCCAGGTCTTCAGGGTGCGCGACGGCGCCGTCGTCGACCGCCAGACCTTCTACCTCGACAACGCCGGCGGACGCGAACCGCAGGATGTGCTCGAAGAGTTCCTCCTTGAGTTCTACTGGGACGGGAACGGCGTGCCGCCGCTCGTGGTGGCGCCGCTTGGGGACGGCGGCGCTGAGCTCGCCGCCGTGCTGGCGGCGCGGCGCGGCGCCGCCGTCG
>CAZTMO010000335.1:0-2104 GCA_964615105.1 uncultured Thermoleophilia bacterium | reverse complement strand
GAGGCCGGCGGACAGGTCGGCGGCCAAGGCGCGCAGGGCCGTCGCGGTCGCGGCGAGCCGCAAGGCTCGCCGCCGCGCGCCGGACGCGAGCGCCAGGCGCGCGACCTGCCGTCCGTAGACCCACTCCGTCGTCACACCGCCCCGCTTCACGCGCGCGTCCCCGCCAGCCGGTCCCGGGCCGTGGGGCACATCACACCGACCTCATCCTTTGGGCACGACCTGGGTACCCTGTGTCGTGTCACGGACCTCGAATCCCGCCGCCTGGATCGCGTCCCGCACCCTGTCGGCGCTGGCCCAGTCCTTCTCGGCGCGGTGGTGGTCGCGCAAAGCGCAGGCGTACGTGGCATCGCCACAACTCAAGCGTTCGACGTGCAAGAGCTCGAGGTCGCCCCAGCGCCCCTCCCGGGCCAGGCGCGTGGCCGGCGGCAGGGCGACGTTCTCGGTCGTGCACGACTCGCTGTCACCGGCGGCCCCGGAGCTGCCCCCGACGGCGCCGGCGGCGAGCACGGCGGCCGGCTCGGGCAGCCCGACGAGCAAGGCGTCGAGGCCGTCGACGATCGCGTCCTCGACGTCCTCGAGAGCGTCGGCGTCGACGGCCAGCCCGGCGGCGTCGGCGGCACCGATGTAGCGGAACAGCTCGCGCGCCAACCCGAAGAGCTCGCCCAGCGCGCCGGCGGTGTTGAGGTCGTCGTCCATATGCGCGGCGAAGCCGCTCCTGGCCGCGCCGACCGCGACGCGAAGCTCGTCGGCCGCCAGCGCCTCGCCCTCGCCCGGATGGTCGATCCTGAACCCGGCCGTGCGGACCGCCTCGACGAGCCGGTCGTACGCCGCCTTCGCCTCGTCGAGCTTCTCGAGAGAGAACTCGAGAGGGCTGCGATAGTGCGTCGTGAGGAAGTAGGTGAGGACCGCCGCCGCCGGGTAGCGGTCGAGGACCTCGCGCAGAAGAAAGATGTTGCCCACCGACTTGGCCATCTTCTCGCCGCTGGCGCGGATCATGCCGTTGTGCATCCAGACGCGCGCGAAGGGCAGGCCGGCGGCCTCGCTCTGGGCGATCTCGTTCTCGTGGTGGGGAAAGATGAGGTCGCGGCCGCCACCGTGGACGTCGAACCCGGCGCCGAGGTAGCGGAGCCCCATGGCCGAGCACTCGATGTGCCAGCCCGGCCGCCCCATCCCCCACGGGCTCTCCCACGCCGGCTCGCCCGGCTTCGCCGCCTTCCAGATCGCGAAGTCGAGGGGGTCCTCCTTGCCGGGCTCGCCCTCGACGCGGGCCCCCTCCTCGAGATCCTCGATGCGCTGGCGCGACAGCTTGCCGTACTCGGGAAAGCTGCGCACGCGGAAGTAGACGCTACCCTGCGCCTCGTAGGCGTGGCCCGACGAGACCAACCGGCAGCAGAGGTCGACGATCTCCGGGATCGTCTCGGTGGCCAGCGGCTCGACGTCTGGGCGCAGCTCGTCGCCGAGGCGGCCCATGTCGTCGTGGTAGGCGGCCGTGTACTCGCTGGCCACCTCGGGCGCCGTGCGGCCCTCAGCGTTCGCCTTGGCGATGATCTTGTCGTCGACGTCGGTGATGTTCTCGACGAGCGTGACGTCGTAACCGCGACGGCGCAGCCACGAGCGCAGGACGGCGAAGGTCACGTAGGGCCGCGCGTTGCCGATGTGGACGAGGTTGTAGACCGTGGGGCCGCAGCAGTAGATGCCGGCCTTGCCCTCCTCCCGGGGGACGAATTCCTCCTTGGCCTGGGTGAGCGAGTTGTAGAGACGGATCACGTCGGGTCTCCCTCGGTCGGTGGAAACGCGGGGACGGGGGACGCCGCGCCCCGCCCGTCCCTCGCCCCGTCATCCGCCGCGAGCGCGTCGTCGAGGCGGACCAGGGCGTCGCGGCGTTCGAGGGCCGCGAGCACGTAGTGCAGTTCAGGGCCGTGCTCGCGGCCCGTCAAGGCCACGCGCAGCGGCATGAGAAGGTCGCGCGCCGCGATTCCGCGACACCTGCCCCAGGCGCGGTACCCGGCGAGCGTCTCCCGCGCCGCCTCCGGGTCGAGCCAGTCGGGACGCTCGGCGCGGCGTCGCCGCGCCTCGGCGAGCTGCTCCCGGGCGCCGGCGAGCA
>CAZTMO010000334.1:0-2106 GCA_964615105.1 uncultured Thermoleophilia bacterium | reverse complement strand
CGCGGGCGTGGTTTCGCTCGCACGTGGCCCGGTGCCGGCCGTGGGGGCGCCGGCATGACTGTCGGTGGCGTCTCGTCCGCCAGCGGCTGCCGCTCCACGGCTGCTTGCGCTGCTGCGGCAGACGTGAGCTTCGCCGCCGTCTCTGGCTCAGGTGCTGCGTGAGGCCGTGCTTCTGCGGGGACGGCAGGCATCTCGCCGGTCGTCTCGCTGTAATGCCCATCGTACGCCGCCGGTGTCACCGGGGCTCCTCGGTTGGCGTCCCAGTCGAGGCCGAGCTCGTCTCTAGTTGCCCCGGCGATCGCCTCTGCCGGTGCCGGTACGATCCCTGGCGCGGCGGGTGGGCCCGCCTCGACGACAGGCTCGGCGGGCGTGTGCTCGGGCGTGCCGAGCTTTGCCAGGGTGTCGCTCGGCGGGGCGTCGAGGAACGATCCGCGGCCAGACTCGCCGTGAGCTTGCGCCGCCCCGGCCCCGCTCTGTCGCGTCACGATGAGCGCGATCACGAGCAGGACGACGATGACGGTCGCGACCGCGATGCCGACGATCTGGATGGTGGACATGACCTCTCGCTGCGTCGAAGATGGCGCCCGTGCGACTACCTGTTCGCTCGCGTGCGGGCAATCCCTTCGGCCTGCGACGTACAATCGCGGCGTGATCGAGCGTGGCGTGATCGAGAAGACCGTGGCGAGTCTGGGCGAGCCCCCGTTCCGGGCGCGACAGGTGTACGAGGCCCTGTCCCGGGGGCTCGCCACGGACTTCGCGGCGATGACCGCCCTTCCCGTCCGCCTGCGCGAGGCGCTGGCCGCGCGTCTGTCGCCGGTCACGCTCGACGAGGTCGAGACGCGCGTCTCGCGCAGCGGGGACGCGCGCAAGACCCTGTTCGTGACCGTCGACGGGCACCCCGTCGAGGCCGTTGTCATGCTCCTCGCTCGTCGTGCCACTGTGTGCGTGTCGAGCCAGGTCGGCTGCGCGGTCGGGTGCGCCTTCTGCGCCTCGGGGCGGCTCGGACTCCGTCGTGACCTGTCGGCCGAGGAGATGGTCGACCAGGTGTTCGCCTTGGAGCGCTTCCTCCGCGCCGACGGGCGACGCGTCACCAACGTCGTGGTGATGGGCATGGGCGAGCCGTTTCACAACTACGACGAGACGCTCCGCGCCTGTCGCCTGCTGAACGACCCGGGCGGTTTCGGTCTCGCCGCCCGGGCGATATCGGTGTCGACGGCCGGCGTCGCCCCCGCCATCGAGCGTTTCGCCGATGAGCCGTTGCAGTTGAACCTGGCGGTGAGCCTGCACGCTGGCACCGACGCGCTGCGCGACGAGCTCGTGCCGCTGAACCGGCGCTACCCGCTCGACGTTCTGTTCGCGGCGTGCGAGCGCTATGTGATGCGGACGCGGCGCAAGCTGCTCTTCGAGTACGTCGTGCTGGCGGGAGTGAACGACACGTCCGACCAGGTACAGGCCCTGGCCCGCCGGCTCCGCCGGCGGCTCTACCATCTGAACCTGATCGCCTACAACGAGGCGGGCGGACCGTTCCGCCGGCCGCTCTCGGGCACGGTGGACGAGCTACGCTCCCGTCTCGAGGCTCTCGGCGTACGTTGCACCGTACGGCGCTCGCCAGGCGACGACATCGAGGCCGCCTGCGGCCAGTTGGCGCTACGGAGGGCGGCGGCGCCTCATCGCGACCGGCGAGCGCCGCGTCAGTAGCCGGCGAGCGCCCCGTCAGTAGCCGGCGGCGTCGTCGACGTCAATCGCGCTGACGACCTTCTTGACGCCCGGCTCGGTCAGGGCGATCTGCTCGACCAGTGATCGCTGCTCCCTGGTACGTACGCGCCCGCGCAGATAGACGACGCGGGAGCTCACCGCGACCTTGATGTCGAAGCCGCGCAGGCCGGGCTCCCGGGCGATGCGCGCGAGGATGTTCGCCCTGATCGACCTGTCGCTGATGCGCGCCCGCGTGGGCGACGCGGTCGGCGCCGGCGAGGTGGTGGCCGGCGGACTCACGGAGGCGGAGGGCCGCACCGTCGGCTGCTCCGACGGCGCGGCGGTCGAGCCGGGCCCTGGGGAGCCGGGCGACTGATCGGGCGTGAGAGTGCGGGTCGGCGACACGGGCGC
>CAZTMO010000333.1:0-2120 GCA_964615105.1 uncultured Thermoleophilia bacterium | reverse complement strand
TGACGCGGGTCCGGACACGGAACCGGGCCACAATGGTAACAGCCTGCACCCCGAACAGACCAGCGAAGAGGCCGGTCGCGGCGACGTGCGCCAGATCGAAGGGCAGGCCCTGCGCGTAGAGCGCGACGAGGGCCTGCCACGTCCTCGCGGTGTACGCGAGGAACATCCACAGTGTGACGAACCAGTCGAAGGCCAGGGCCAGCAGACAGCCGGCGACGACAAGCTCCCAGCGGCGCGGCACGCGGCCGCCGCGGCCGATCAGGCCGCCGGCGACGCCGACCGCGCCCCAGGCGAGCATCTGCCACGGCGTCCACGGACCCTGGCCGAAGAAGAGGTTCGAGACCAGCGCCGAGGTGGCGCCCACCATGAAGCCGGGGCCGGGGCCGAGGGCGACGCCCGACACGAGCACGACGAACGTCACCGGCTTCACGTTGGGCAGCGAGGCGAAGAGCACCCGGCTCGCCGTCGCCAGGGCGGCGAGGGCGGCGATGAGCGACAGCTCCGTCGCCGCCCGTGAGCGCAGGCCGTACGCGGCGACGCCGGCGCCGACGAGGGCGAGCACGAGGGCGAAGCTCACGGTGCCCCAGTCGACCGCGCCGGGATCGAGCGTCGCCCACAGGGCGAGCCCGACGGCGAGGGCGACGAGGCCGGTGAGCGCGAGCCGCCCGGCGTCGAGACGGAGGGCGTTCACCGCGGCGTCACCCCCCAGGCCACCTCGTCCTCGTGGAGGACGCCGGGAAGCACGTGCCGAAGCAGGCGGTTCACCTGGGTCGAGAAGAAGAGTGCGCCGTTCAGCACCTCGGCGGCCCCGCCGTCGGCGAGCACGCCGCCGTCGCCGAGCACGATCACGCGCGAGGCGCAGCGCGCGGCGAACTCGACGTCGTGCGTGACGACGAGCACGCAGCGCCCGGCCGCGGCCCAGCGCCGCAGCGTCGCCCCGAGGGCGAGCTTGTGCGTGGGGTCCATGCCCCGGGTCGGTTCGTCGAGGACCACGAGAGCCGGGTCGCCGCAGGCGACAGCCGCGAGGGCGACGCGGGTGCGTTCGCCGCCCGAGAGCGCGCGCGGGTCGCGGGTGAGCAGCCCGGCGAGGTCGAGCTCGCCGACGATGCGCGTGGCGAGATCCTCGCGTCGCGCGGCGTCCGGTTCGAGGTGGACGAGCGTGTGCTCGATCTCCTCGGCGACCGTGTCGCGGACGAAGTAGTCGCCGGGGTTCTGGCCGAGCAGCGCGCACGAGCGCGCGGCCTCGGCCACCGAGAGACCGGAGACGTCGCGGCCGAGCAGGGTCACGCGGCCGCGCCGCGGGCGGAGCAGGCCGTTGAAGTGCCGCACCAGCGTGGACTTGCCGGCGCCGTTCTCGCCCATGAGCGCGACGAGTTCGCCGCGCCGCAGGCGCAGCGAGACGTCCTCGAGCAGCGGCGCATCTCCCTCGTAGCCGACCGCGAGGCGGTCGGTCTCGAGCACGACGTCGCCGCCGGTCGTGCCGCCGCCGGTCGCAGAGCCGCCGCTCGCGCCGCCGCCGGCGGTATCGCCGGAGGTCGCGACGCGATGCGGCATGTCGGCTTCGAGCACGTCGAGCATGTGGCGGGCATCCTTCACCGTCATGGGCAGGCGGCTGTCCGCGGCGCGCGCATCCGCCGAGCCGTTGAGCCTGCGAGCGAAGAGACGCGCCACCGGCGGCAGGAGTTCGCGGTGGGCGCCGAGCGCCCAGGTGGCGAACTCCGGCGGCGGCGCGTCCACCACGAGCGCCCCGTCCTCCATGTAGAGGACGCGGGTCGCGAGGTGCAGACAGCGCTCCACGCGGTGCTCCGCGAGCACGATGGTCGAGCCGGTGTCCTCCGAGAGCCGGCGGACGGCGGCGAGGAGCTCTTCGGAGCTGACGGGGTCGAGCTGCGAGGTGGGCTCGTCGAGCAGCAGGAGGTGCGTCTGCGTGGCGATGACTCCGGCCAGGGCGACCTTCTGCAGCTCGCCGCCCGAGAGCTCCGCCAGCGGGGCGTGGCGAAGGCGCGAGAGGCCGAGGGAGATGAGCGCCTCCTCGACCAGCCGGGTGATCGCCCCGCCGTCGACACCGAGGTTCTCGAGGCCGAAGGCGATCTCGCGCTCGACGGTGGTCATGACGGCCT
>CAZTMO010000332.1:0-2184 GCA_964615105.1 uncultured Thermoleophilia bacterium | reverse complement strand
CCCGGAGTGCTCACGCAGGAAGTCGCGTACCACCTCATTGACGGAGGTTCCTTCCTCGATCGCCTGCACACGAGCTCGTCTGAGCAGGTCGTCGTCGATCGCCAGCGTCACGTTCGTCATGCACTTGCTCCTGTTGCCGCCGCGAGCGGTTCACACGGGATAAGTGCAGCACGGTCACACAGGGGAACATGTGATCCCGTGGGCGGTCCGGGCTCTTGCGAGTGACGGTCCGTCCGGCCTCTTCGCTTGAGGCAAGTGGCCCCCGCGTGAGGCGCGTCAGAGATAGCGGGCGCGGAACGCGGCGACGCTCGTCGCCTGGTCCGCGGCGACGAGCGTGCGCAGCCGGTCGGCGAGCTCGCCGTTGACGCGTAGCCGGTGCCCGTTGACGCTCTCGACCGACACGATGCCGCGCACGCTGCTCGTCAGGAGCATGCCGTCGTCGTCGCGCAGGTCCGCCACGCGGGCATAGGCCTCGACCAGCGGCACGCCGGCCTTGCGTGCGACCCTCTCGACCTCGGCGCGCATGACTCCCGGCAGGATCGCGCCCTCGGCCGGGGTCGTGAGCAGCCCCCCGCCGCGAAGGATGAAGACGTTCGAGGTGGCGCCCTCGAAGATGCGGCCCTCGTCGTCGACGAGGATCGCGTCGTCGGCGCCGGCCTTGGCGGCGGCCTGCTGGGCGAGGTAGCTCTGCATCACCGTCATCGCCTTGAACTGGGCGCTGACCCGAACGCCGCGAAAGGCGACGACGCGCAAGGGGCGAGCGGGGAAGACGCGTACGTCGGTCTGGATCAGGAGGCCGGGCTTGCCGTCCGGCGGCCCGGCCGTGACCAGCAGCCGGCAAGCGCCGTTGAGCACGCCGCTCGCCTCGGCGAGCCGGCAGATCTGCCCGGCCAGTTCGGCGGCCGTGCACGGCCGCTCGAGCCCGAGCGCCTCGATGCCGTTCTCGAGGCGCTTGAGATGTTCTTCGAAGAACACCGGTACGCCGTCGACCAGCTTGAGTGTCTCGTAGAGCCCAAGCCCGTGCGTGAGAGCGCGGTCGGTCGCCGGCAGCATTGCCTCGGCGGCGGGGACGAGGGCGCCGTTGAGCATGAGGACGGTCATGCCGTTACTTTATCGCCTGCCTCGCAGGTCGCGCATCCGCCGGCCGCGAGTGCCATGCGGCAGGAGTCCGGACGCTCCGGAGAGTCAGCCCTCGAAGCCGAACTCGTCAGCGGCGGCCAGCGTGCGGAACTTGGTGTAGTCGCGCACGAAGCCGAGACGGACGGTGCCGGTCGGCCCGTTGCGGTGCTTGGCGATCTTGAGCTTGATGACGCCCTTGGCCGACGGATCGCTGGGGTCTTCGTAAATGAACATGACCATGTCGGCGTCCTGCTCGATGGCGCCCGATTCGCGCAGGTCGGCGAGCTGCGGCTCGCGGTCGGCGCGCGCCTCGGGCGCCCGGTTGAGCTGCGAGACGGCGATGACCGGGACGTTGAGCTCGCGGGCGAGCTGCTTCATCGAGCGCGAGATCGCCGCGACCTCTTGCTGCCGGTTCTCGGAGCGGCTGTCGCCGACCATGAGCTGCAGGTAGTCGACGATGAGCAGTTGCAGCGGGACCTTGCTCGCCAGCCGCCGCGCTTTGGCACGCAGCTCGAACATGTTGAGGCCGGCCGAGTCGTCGATGTAGACCTCGGCCTTCTCGAGCTCGCCGGCCGCCTGGATGAGCTTGGCGTAGTCGTCGCCCGAGAGCGTGCCCGTGCGCACCTTGTGCGAGCTGACGCGCGCGGCCGAGCACATCATGCGCTCGCCGAGCTCCTGCGCGCTCATCTCGAGGCTGAACACCGCCACCGGGGCCTTGCCGCCGACGGCGACGTTCTGGGCGATGTTGAGGGCGAGCGAGGTCTTGCCGACGCCGGGGCGGGCGGCGAGGACGATGAGGTTCGCCGGTTGGAACCCGCCCGTCTTCTGGTCGATGCCCTCGAAGCCGGAGGCGACGCCGGTGACCCCTTGCTCGCGCTGCAGCATGTCGAGGTACTCGAAGTTGCGCACGAGGACCTGGCGGATGGACTGGAACTCCTGCGAGCGGCGCTGCTGCTGAATGGCGAAGACCTTCTGCTCGCAGAGGTCGAGCAGCGTGGCGACGTCGCCGGGATGCGTGTGTCCGAGCTCGGCGACCTCGTTGCCGACGCGGATGAGGCCGCGCAG
>CAZTMO010000331.1:0-2185 GCA_964615105.1 uncultured Thermoleophilia bacterium | reverse complement strand
CCGGCAACATGTTCGGCGACATCATCACCGATCTGGGCGCGATCACCCAGGGCGGGATGGGCGTCGCCGCCGGCGGCAACATCAACCCCGAGGGCGTCAGCATGTTCGAGCCCATCGGCGGCTCGGCGCCCAAGTACACCGGGCTCGGCGTCATCAACCCCGTAGCGGCCATCGCCGCCGGCGCCATGATGCTCGACGACCTCGGCGAGACGCAGGCGGCCGACGACGTCGAGAAGGCGATCAAAGAGGTCACCGGCACGAAGATGAAGAGCATGGCCTCAGGCAAGATGGGCTATTCGACCGCCGAGGTCGGAGACCTGATCGCCGAGCGTGTGTAACGATGACGGGAGCGAGCGGGAACGCGTGTCGTCGGTAACAGTAACGCTCAAGTTGAAGGTTAGGGTATCCGGTCGTGCATCCCTGCACGGGCGGTGACGGCGAGGAGGACGCATGCCGATCGCAGAAGTCGAGTTCATCTGGATGAACGGCGACCTCGTCCCCTGGGGCGAGGCCAGGGTGCACGTCCTCACCCACGGCCTGCACTACGGCTCGGGGGTCTTCGAGGGGATCCGCTGCTACGCGGCCAAGGACGGCCCCGCCGTCTTTCGCCTCACCGATCACCTCAAGCGCCTCGAGCGCTCGGCGAAGCTGTACTTCATGCCGATGCCGTACTCCCTCGCCGAGTTGCGCCAAGCCACCTTCGATGTCATCGCCGCCAACGGCCTTGAGGCCTGCTACATCCGTCCGCTGGTGTTCCGCGGCTACGGCGAGATGGGTCTTTTCCCGCTGAACTGCCCGGTCGATGCCGTGATCGCCGTCTGGCCCTGGGGGGCCTACCTCGGCGAGGAGGGGCTCAAGCACGGCATCCGCGCCAAGACCTCCTCCATCCAGAGCCTCGACCACACGGCGCTCATGCGGGCGGCCAAGGCCACCGGCCAGTACCTGAACAGCATCCTCGCCAAGGTCGAGGTCACCAACGCCGGGTACGACGAGGCGATCATGCTCGACGCCGTCGGGCACGTCTGTGAGGGTTCGGGTGAGAACCTCTTCCTCGTCCGCGACGGTGTCCTGTACACGCCGTTCCCGACCGACGGGGTGCTCGAGGGCATCACGCGCGACACGGTGCTGCGCATCGCCGCCGACGAGGGCATCGAGGCCCGCGAGCGGACGCTGGCGCGCAGCGACCTCGTGATCGCCGACGAGCTGTTCTTCACCGGTACGGCGGCCGAGATCGTGCCGATCCGCGAGGTCGACGACCACGTCATCGGCGAGCCGGGTCCGGTCACGCGTCGCATCCAGCAGCGCTATCGCGACATCGTCGAGGGGCGCGACGCGACGTTCGCGCACCTCCTCACCCAGGTCGACGGCTGAAGGGCTGTCGAGCGGAGACGGACGGCCATGAACGGTGCAATGAACGCCGCGGACCGGCCGGCGCCATCCGGTCGTCCAGTCAAGGTCTACGACACGACGCTGCGCGACGGCATGCAGCAGGAGGGCATGTCGGTCTCGGTCGATGAGAAAGTGCGCATCGCCCTCAAGCTCGACGAGCTGGGCCTGCACTACATCGAGGGCGGCTTCCCCGCCAGCAATCCCAAGGAGGTCGCCTTCTTCGAGCGCATGCGCGAGGTGCCGCTGCGCAACGCCGAGCTGGTGGCCTTCGGGACCACGCGGCGGCGCGGCGTCAAGGCCGAGGACGACGCCGCGCTGCGCGTGCTGGCCGACGCCTGGCCCGCGGCCGTCGCCGTCGTCGGCAAGACGTGGTCACTGCACCTGCAGGAAGTGCTGCACGTCGGCCGCGAGGAGAACCTGCGCATGATCGCCGACTCGGTGCGGTATCTGCGTGCCCGCGGCAAGCGCGTCTTCTACGACGCGGAGCATTTCTTCGACGGCTACCGCGACGATCCCGACTACGCGCGCCGCACGCTGCTGGCGGCGGCCGAGGCGGGTGCCGAGACGCTGGTGCTCTGCGACACCAACGGGGCGACGCTGCCGACGGAGCTGGGCGGCATCGTCGCCGAGGTGGCGGCGCTGGGCGTGCCGCTGGGCGTGCACGTCCACAACGACAGCGACTGCGCCGTCGCCGCCAGCCTGGTCGCGGTCGAACGCGGCGTCACCCAGGTGCAGGGCACCATCAACGGCTACGGCGAGCGCTGCGGCAACGCCGATCTGGTGTCCATCATCCCGG
>CAZTMO010000330.1:0-2219 GCA_964615105.1 uncultured Thermoleophilia bacterium | reverse complement strand
CTTCTGGCGCAACGGAGCCTCGCAGGAGTACTTTCTTACGTGGCGCAACAGGGCGCCCGCTTGACTGGCTGACTTTCATGCAATCGACGACGGTGACGGAGCGGGTTGCGATGACTGCCGCGGGCGAAGTGGGACGAAGTCGCGCCGTCGGGCGTGACGGGGCGACATGCCATGTGGCCCACCGTCCCGTCGCCACCTGCGGCGTCCCGGACCCTCGCCGGACGCAGCGTCGCGGTCCCTACCTCAGTGTCGCCCCGAGCTCGCGTTCGAGCACGCCCACGATCTTGGCGCGCACCGTGACGATGTCCTTCTCCTTGAGCGTGCGCTCCGGCGAGCGCATGAGCACCCGAAGCGCCAGCGACCGCTTGCCGCTCGGCACCTGGTCGCCTTCGTACACGTCGAAGACACGGACGCTGCGCACCAGCTTGCCGCCGGCACGCCGGGCCTGCTCGACGACGGCGGCCGCGGGCACGTCCCGGCCGACGACGACGGCGAGATCCTGGGACGCCGGCGGGTATGCGCCCAGATCCTCGAACGCCGTATCACCGAGCGCCGCTTCCACAAAGCGCCCCGTGAGCGTGGCGACGAAGACGGCGAGGTCCTCAAGACCGTATGCGGCGGCGACATCGGGGCGGAGCTGTCCGAGCACGCCGGTCTCTCCGGTCCCAGGCACGCTGACGAGCGCGGCCTTGCCGGGGTGGAGGTAGGGAAACTGGGTGGCGAGTCCACCAAGAGGCTCATACTCGCCGCGCAGGCGCACCGCCGCGAGGACGGCGTCGACGATACCTTTCAGCGTGTAGAAGTCGGTCCGTCGCCCGGCTCCTGTCCATTCGTCCCTCCCGATCGCTCCCGAAAGGACGATGCCGACGACCTCCGGCTCGTTCGGCAGCACGGCACCGGGCTCGGCGGCATGGGCAGGTGCGGAGACGGGCTCGTCCCAAAGGTAGACACGGCCGATCTCGAACAGGTTCGGGGGATCGTTGAGCCGGTCGATGTTATCGTGCACGGCGCCCAGCAGCCCGGGCAGGAGCATGGTGCGCATGACCGCCTGCTCGGTGCTCATAGGGTTCGCGAGCCGTACCGGATCGAGGCGCGGATCGCCTTCCGGCAGCCCGAGCGGGTCGAGCGCGTCGGCGGCGATGAAGCTGTAGGTGACGACCTCGTCCAGGCCGCAGCCGACCAAGGCGCGCCGCACGGCGCGCCGCACCTGCTGCGGCCGAGTGAGCCCGCCCGCCGTGCGATGCATGGGCAGCGTCTCGGGCGCCCGGTCGTAGCCGGCGAGGCGCCCGACCTCCTCGATGAGGTCGACCTCGCGCTCGAGATCCGGGCGGAAGGTCGGCACCGCGACCGTCCACGAGGCGGCCGAGCCCGCGGCGCCGGCGTCGACCGCGCCGCGAGCCTCGTCGGCGGTGCCGCCCACCTCGTCGGCCGCGCCGCCCTCTTCGATCACACACTCGAGGCGGCGCAGCAACGTCGCCTGCTCCTGCGCCGGCACCTCGTAGCCCAGCAGGGCGCCGGCCTTCGCCGGACGGTACCTCAGGCGGCGCGGCTCCGCCGCGCCGCCTGAGCACACGTCGATCGTGCCCGGCGCCACCGTCCCGTCGCACAGCTCCTCGAACAGCCGGCAAGCGAAGTCGAGCCCGCCCGGCACCAGGTTCGGGTCGAGCCCCTTCTCGAAGCGATTGCTCGCCTCGCTGCGGATGCCGGTGTGCATCTCGGTGCGCAGGATGCTGGGTCCGCTGAAGTTGGCCGCCTCGAGCACCACGTCGGTCGTGCCCTCGTCGACCTCGGCGTCGACGGCGCCGAACACGCCGGCGATGACCAGCGGCCTCTCGACATCGGCGATGACCAGCATCTGGTCGTCGAGCGTGCGCTCGACCCCGTCGAGCGTCACGATCTTCTCGGCCGCCCTCGCCCGTCGCACGATCAGCGTGCCGCCGCCGATCCGCGCGGCGTCGAACGCGTGCAGGGGCTGACCCCACGCCAGCATCACGTAGTTGGTCACGTCAACGATGTTGCTGATGGGACGCATGCCGGCGTGCGTGAGGCGCGCCTTGAGCCAGGGCGGCGAGTCGGCCGTCGTCATGCCGCGGATCACGCGCGCCCCGTACCGCGGGCAGAGGTCCGAATCGGCCACCTCGACCCTGATCGCCTCGGCTGCGGGGACCCCGCCCGGCGCCGCCGGTCCGGCGATGGGCGGCGGCGCCAGCGCCGCCCCC
>CAZTMO010000329.1:0-2266 GCA_964615105.1 uncultured Thermoleophilia bacterium | reverse complement strand
GCTCGCCCCCCGCGCGCCGGCGACGGTGCTCGCCGCGCCGCCCGCGCCCGCGGGGACGCCTTCGGCCGCCCGCCGCCCGCGGTAGTCGCGCACCGCGTGCAGATACGCCTGGGCGCGCGTGACGTAGCCGGCCTTTCCCCCGTGGCCGTCGCTCTCGAGGACCGTGTGCGGGTACTCACCGAGCACATCGTCGAAGTGGTGCTCGACCATCGAGTTCGGGCCACAGCCGTAGGCGCCGACGAGAACGGGAAAGACGCCGCCGTCGCGCGAGGCGGCGACCGCCGCGCGCAGCGTGCGACCGGCGCTCGCCCAGTGGATACGCGAGAGCGGCGGCACGTCGTCGCCGACCGGGTAGCAGTCGACCGGCAGGGCGAGGGCGCCGTTCTGCGGCGCCAGCTCCGGCACGCCGCAGGCGAGCAGCGGCTCGAGGAGGACGTGCGTCTCGCCGGTCACGAGCACGACGGGGACGTCCTCGTGGCGCGCGGACTCGAGCGTGCGGCGACCGATCGCCGCGAGGCCGTCGGCGAAGCGGGTCTGGGCCGCGAGGGCGGCGCGGTGGGCGCGCGCGAAGGCGCCGGAGGCGCCCAGCTCGCGCGCGAGCGCGCGCAGCTCGCGGCGGAAACCGTTCGAGCCGAAGTCCCCGTCCTCGCGAAAGAGCGCCGGGCGCAGGACGCGCGTCCGAGAGCCCTCGGCCGCCAGGGCGCGCTCGACCATCGCCGGCGCGCCCTGCGCCATCGGGCAGGTGTAGTGCCCCGGGCCCGCGGTCGGGTACGGCACGTGGACGAACGTCGGTGCGAACAGCAGGTCCAGGCCGTCGCCGGTGAGCCCGTGCAGCAACTTGACCGGGGCGCAGGAGCTCGGCGCCGCGCAGCGCCGGTCGCCTTCGGCGAGCGTCCCGGCGTCGGCGCGCAGCACCTCGACCTGCGCCCCGAGCCCCGCGAAGAACGCGGCGAAGAACGGCATCGTGTCGATGAGGTAGTGGGCGTACGGCAGGCCGACGCGCAGGCCGCGGAGCGGCCCCGCGTCGGCCCGCGCCGTCCCCGCTCGAGCGCTGCCCGCCGCCGACCCGCCCGCGACCGCCTCGTCCACCAGGCGCGTCAGCAGCTCGTCGCGCTCGCGGAACGGGTTCGGCGCGTCCTTGGGCAGCTTGCGCCCGCCAGCGCTCGCGTCGTCGTACTTCGGGCAACTGCCGCCGCTGACGACCTTCGTCTCGGCGTCACCGACGGCGACCGTCGCCGACTCGATCCGGCAGAGGTTGCGGCAGTGGCGATCGTTGCAGCGGAACTCGCGGCGCGCGACGACGCTCGCGCCGGCCAGGCGAGCCAGGTCGAGCGCCTCAACCCCCGCCGCGACAGTCGCGAGCTGCGCGATCCCGATCGCCCCCATCGCACCGGGGTCTGACGGCACCCAGACCTCGCGCCCCGTCACGGCGGCCAGGGTCCGCGCCAGCGACGGGTTCGTCGCCGGCTTGCCCTGGAAGAACACGCGGTCGAGGAAGCGCCGCTGTCCCATCACGCGGTGTCTGTGGTTGCGGATCACCGAGTACTGCAGCCCCGCGAAGATGTCCTCGCGGGTGAAGCCCTGGGCGAGCGCCTCGGCGGCCACGTCGGCGACGAAGACGGTGCACGTCTGGCCAAGGTCCGGCGGACGCGTCCCCCGGGCGGCGATCGCGCCGAACTCGGCGATGTCGTCGAGGCCGAGGGCCAGCGCCTGCTCCTCGAGGAACGACCCCGTGCCGGCGCTGCAGACGCGGTTCATGTCGGACTCGAGGATGCGCCCGTCTTGGACGTTGATGAACTTGGCGTCCTGCCCACCGATCTCGACGATCGAGAGGCTGCGGCCGCCGTCCGGGTCGAGCCTCTTGGCGGCCGTGGCGTGGGCGACGATCTCGTTCTCGACCGTGAGGCGAGGACCCAGAGCGGGGAAGGCGGCCCGGACGACCGTCGCCGCCGCGTCGCGGCCCGACCCGGTCAGGCCGAGGGCCACGACCGGGTTAGCCAGCATCTCGCGGATCTCGGCGACGAGCGCCTTGGCCGCCTCCACGGGGTTGCCGTCGGTGCGCCGGTAGACGTCGGCGACGACGGCGCCGTCGAGGGCGACGAGGGCGGCCTTGGAGCCGGTCGAGCCGAGGTCGAGACCGAGGACGAGCGGCTCGCCGGGGTCGACCTCCCGGCGCTCGCGCTCGAGGTGGACGACCGAGCCGGGCCCCCGCGCCGCCGGCTCGAGGGCCCGCACCGTGTGCCTCGAAGGACGCACCAGCTCCGCG
>CAZTMO010000328.1:0-2272 GCA_964615105.1 uncultured Thermoleophilia bacterium | reverse complement strand
TCGGCCAGGAGCACATCGTCGGCCCGGGCACGGTGCTGCGCGGAGCGATCGAGCGCGGCGAGCTGTTCTCGATGCTCCTCTGGGGGCCGCCGGGGTGCGGCAAGACCACGCTCGCGCGCGTCATCGCCGCCGAGACCGGCGCACGGCTGGCGCAGCTCTCGGCCGTGGCCTCGGGGACGGCCGACGTGCGCGCCGCGATCAAGGGCGCGCACGAAGCGCGCGCGCTCGGCGCGGCGCGCACGATCCTCTTCATCGACGAGATCCACCGCTTCAACAAGACACAACAGGATGCGGTCCTGCACGCCGTCGAGGACGGCGTCGTCACGCTCATCGGGGCGACCACCGAGAACCCTTACTTCGAGGTCAACTCGGCGCTTCTCTCGCGCTGCCAGCTCTATCGGCTGGAGCCCCTGTCGGCGGAACTCGTCGCACGCCTCGTCGCGGCCGCGCTCGACGACGTCGAGCGCGGTCTTGGCGGCCGGGATGTGACCCTCGACGAGGGCGGCGTCGCCTTTCTGGCCGAGATCGCACGCGGCGACGCGCGCGTCGCGCTGAACGCTCTGGAGACCGCGTGGCGTTCGCGGGCCCCGAAGGAGGGCGGCGGCGTCACGCTGTCGGTCGACGACCTGCGCGACGCCGCCCAGAAGAGCCCCGTCGCGTACGATCGCGAGGACGCCCACTACGACACGATCTCGGCCTTCATCAAGTCGCTGCGCGGCAGCGACCCCGACGCCGCCGTCTACTACGTCGCCTCGATGCTTGCGGGAGGCGAGGACCCCAAGTTCATCGCCCGGCGCATGATCGTCTTCGCCAGCGAAGACGTGGGCAACGCCGACCCGGTCGCGTTGCAGGTCGCCGTCGCCGCTTCCCGGGCGGTGGAGTTCGTAGGTCTTCCCGAGTGCCGTATCAATCTCAGCCAAGCGGTCGTCTACCTCGCCCTCGCCCCGAAGAGCAACGCCTCGTATCTGGCCATCGACGCCGCGCTTGCCGACGTACAACGCGAGGGCAACCAGCCGCCGCCCCCGCACCTGCGCGACGCCAGCTACCGCGGGGCGAAGGAGCTCGGGCACGGGAAGGGGTATAAGTACCCGCATTCGCACGGTGGCTGGGTCGCGCAGCAGTACCTGCCCGACAAGCTCGCCGGCCGCCGCTACTACGCGCCCCAGCGAGGCGTCGAGCTCGAGATGGTGCGACGCCTCGCCGAGGCGCGCGAGGCAACAGACGATACAGGAGGCAACACATGAGCAGCGCGATGCTGGGGGTGCTCGCGTTTCTTTTCGCGGCGCTGATCGCCCTTCTCGTCGTCTACTACTACGCGCGCAACGTGAAGCGCGATCTCGACGAGAGGGGTCCGGAGGCTCCGGGACAGCGCTGCACGATCGAGGTCACTCCGGAGCACGCCGCCCAGATGCTGGCGCTCACGAACGAGCCGATCCTGCTCAAGCAGACCGACGAGGGTGTCCGCGTGCAGATCGACGATCGCCCCATGATGCCGCTCGCCGCGTTCATGGGGCAGGAGGTCACGGCGGCGCTGAGGGAGGCCGCCATGCGCGTGAGCCAGTCGTTCGGTTCGGGATGGACGGCACTGGTGACGGTCGCCGAGGACGGCACCGCCAAGGTCGAACGCCTGTCGTGAGGGCGCGCGCCGCGTGCCGCAGGCGCGAGCGGCGCGCCGACGGCGCCCCTTCCTCCACCGCGTGCAGGACTGCGCCACGGCTGACCGTATACAGGACTGTACACTGGTAAAGTCCGGGCTCGGTTCTTCCGAAGAACATCTCGCCGGCCGCGACTGCGGCCGGCCGGCGCGAGGCTCGCTGGGCAGCGGTCAAGGAGGCGACTCATGAGATTCATCAAGTTCCTGCTGGGCGTCCTGGTGGGCGCGGCGGCGGTGTCGCTGGTCACCCCCAAGACCGGTCGCCAGATGCGGGAGCAGCTGCTCAGCGGCGCCGGCAGCAGAATGCTCCCCGCCGCCCCCGAGTACCCGGAGCCGAACGGCGCGCGCGATTGGGACGTCCCCGCGACCGCGGTCGTCGAGTCGCCCGTCGCCGAGCCGTCCGTCGCCGAGGCCGTCGAGCAAGAACCTGCGGCCGACGAGGTCGTTGAAGCGGCGCCGGCCGCCGAGGTCGTCGAGGAGGTCCCGGCTGAGACGACCGGGGATGTCGCCGACGCCGCCGTCGCCGAGGCCGCCATCGCCGAGGCCGTGGTCGCCGAAGCTGCCGCCATCGTGGCCGCCGAAGAGGCGGCCGCCGTCGAAGAGGCCGTCGAGGCAGAG
>CAZTMO010000327.1:0-2274 GCA_964615105.1 uncultured Thermoleophilia bacterium | reverse complement strand
CGCCGGCCCCGCGACCGCCGAGCCGGCCGTTGTGCCGACCGCCGCGCCGCCCGCCGTGCCGTCCGCGCCACCTCGCCGGGCGACGGCCTCGCCCGCGCTGCGGTGGGTCGAGGCTACTATCGATGGTATTATGGACGCCCGTGCGTCTGATTCCTGACGTCTATCCTTTGGAGAGAGACCACATGAAACGACTCGTCCTTGCCGTGGCCCTGGTGGTGCTTCTGGCAGCCTCCCTGACCATCGTCGCCTGCGGTGGCAACAAGGTCCCCGCCGGGGCGATCGCCGCGGTCGGCGACGGCGTGGTCACCCAGGAGCAGTTCGATGAGCTCATGGCACAGGCGAAGGCGCAGTACGCCGCGCAGAGCGGCGTCGAGTTCCCCAAGGAGGGCACGCCGTCCTACAACCAGCTCGTCGCCGGCATCGTCAACTACCTGGTCCAGAACGAGCTCATCAAGCAGAAGGCCAAGGAGTTCGACGTCAGCGTCTCCGAGAAGGACGTCGCGGAGCGCATCAAGCAGATCGAGCAGTCACCCGGCGTAGGCAGCGCCGAGAAGCTCAAGAAGCTCCTCAAGGACTACGCCATGACCATGGACCAGCTCAAGGCGCAGATCAGCGCTGACCTCCTCAAGGAGAAGGTCAAGCAGAAGGTGTACGAGGACGTCAAGGTCAGCGACGAGAAGCTCAAGGCGTTCTTCGAAGATCCCAAGAACGCGGCGCAGTTCAAGCAGCCCGAGAGCCGCGACACGCGTCACATCCTCGTCAAGACCAAAGCGAAGGCCGAAGAGGTGCGCGCTCTCCTCGAGGCCGACTCCAGCGACGAGAACTGGCAGAAGCTCGCCAAGAAGTACTCCGAGGACCCCGGCTCGAAAGACACCGGCGGCGTCTACGCCGGTGTCACCAAAGACAGCGGCTTCGCTCCCCAGTACGTCAAGGCCGCCTGGGCTCTCGACACCGATGAGATCTCCCAGCCGGTCAAGACGCAGTTCGGCTGGCACATCATCCAGGTCACCAAGATCAGCGAAGCGAAGACGAAGACCTTCGAAGAATCGAAAGAGACCATCCGTCAGATGCTCACCTACCAGGAGCAGGCGACGGCGTGGACCGACTGGCTTGAGCAGGCGATGAAGGACGCCGACGTCGTCTACGCCGCGGGCTTCGACCCCGACAAGCTGACGGCGCCCGCGAGCCCGACGACTCAGCCGTCGCCGTCGGCCAGCGCGACTGCGGCCGAGTAGCCGCGGAGTCAGGGTCGGCCCTCCCGTCTGCGCGGCAGGGATGAGCCTTCGCCTCGTGTACGTCGGCGCCGCCGCCGGCCTGGCGCCCGCAGCTTCGCTGCGGGCTCTCGCCGGCGGCGGCGCCGTCTTCGTCACCACCGGCCTCGACGGCGAGCTCCGCGATCTCGTCGCGCAGGCCGCCGGCCACGGTGAGGCCCGCCCCGTCGAGTTCGACGCCCTCGACGAGGACGCGCTCGCCGACGTCGTCGGGCGAGCGCGCGAGGGCGACGTGACGGTGGCTTTGGCCGGCGCCCAAGGGCCGGAGCTGGCGCGCGCGCTGCGCGCGCGCGCCTCTGCCGGCCCCGCCGCCGGCCAGCCGCCGCTCGCGGTCCACACCGTCCCCCATGGCCCGGCCTTCGACGACGCCCTCCTCGGCCAGGAACTGGTCTCGCTCAAGCGCATCGTCGACGTGCTGCGCGTGGAGTGCCCGTGGGACCGCGAGCAGACGGCCGGGGACATCGTCTCGTACACGGTCGAAGAGGTGTTCGAGCTCGCCGATGCGGTCGCCGGCGACGACCTCGAGGCCGAGCACGGGGAGCTCGGCGACCTGCTGCTGCAGGTCGTGATCCTCGCCATGATGCTGGCCGAGCGTGACGCCGGCGACCTCGGCAGCGTCGCGCACGCCATAGAGCTCAAGCTGATCCGCCGCCATCCGCACATCTTCGCCGACGCCGTCGCCGAGACCGGGGCCGAGGTCAGGGCGCGCTGGGAGCGCATCAAGGTCGAGCAGGAGGGCAGGGAGGGGATCTTCCACGACGTGCCCGTCGGGGCGCCGGCGCTGCACTACGCGCGCAAGCTCCAACAACGTGCCGCCGCGGTGGGCTTCGACTGGGACTCCGCCGCCGCCGCCTTCCACAAGATCGCCGAAGAGCACGCCGAGCTCGCGGAGGTGCTGCTCGGCGCAGCCCCGCAGGCCGCCGACCAGCCCGACAAGGCCCGCCTCACGCACGAGTTCGGCGACCTGCTCTTCGCCGTCGTGAACGTCGCCCGCCTCGCCAAG
>CAZTMO010000326.1:0-2276 GCA_964615105.1 uncultured Thermoleophilia bacterium | reverse complement strand
GGCCCGTCCGCAGGACCCGCCCCGGCGATCGGCGCGAGGAGCTCGATACCGCGACGCGCCACGGCGACCCGCCCGGCCACGGCCGCCGGCGAGAACGACGGCAGCGCCTCGAGCCCATCCGGCCGCCCGAGGGCAGTCGCCAGGACGGGGTCGCCGGCGACGAGCTCCTCTGTGAGCCCGGCGACGACACGTGCGACGGAGCTCACTGCCGGCTCAGCCGCCGGGCTTCTCTTGCAGGTACGCGATGAGCGGCTCGCGACGGCCGCCCATGATCTTCTCGACCACCGTGTCGAGGATGCCGCGCGCGACCTCGACGTCGGTGACGCGCGGGCGATACACGTAGGCCGCCTGGCCCTTGTCCTGCTCGAGCAAGTCTTTCGAAGCCAGGTTGCGGAGCACGCTCATCACGGTGGTATACGCGATCCGGCGCCGCGCGCGCAGTTCCTCGTACACGTCTCTCACGGTCACGTCGCCGTGGTCCCACACGATGCGCAGGATCTCGGCCTCGAGCCACCCGAGACCCGTGAGGTCGCGGCTGCGACTGCGGCGCTCCCATTTGGGCGTCGACTCGGCCATCGTTGCTCCCTCTGTCGTCGCTCTCTGCGCTTCCGCTGTCGGAGCCCATCCCGGCAGGTTCGACCGCGCGCTCCACTTGCCCCTCGGCAGGGGCTCGGCGAACTGTACCGGCTCGCCTGTCCGTCTGCAATCGTTCCCGGGTCTGCTCGCATCAAATGCCCTGCAGTATGGAGGACGCAGATCAAAGCGGGACGCCGTCGAAGGCCGGGCTCGTCGCCGCCCGCGATCTGCCACTGCGCTCCTGCAAGGTGCTCGTCTGCTGTGGGGCGCACTGGATCAGCCTGGCGCTGCCGGACGGCACGCCGCGCGCGCAGGCGCGCTCAGGCGCGCCCGATAAGCACGCTCAGGCACATCAGGACGAAGACCGCAGCGCTGACCAACATGTATCGGCCGTCGCGCTCACAGGCGAACGCCACCAGCGACCCTGCGACGCGTACGAACGGCGTCACGATGAGCGTCAGGAGGCCCAGGGTGAGCAAGGCCGGCGCCTCACCGTCGAGGAGCGCCCCCCAGAGCACACCCGGCGAGATCACCCCGCTCGGAAGGCCGTCGTGCCGCACAAGACCGACCACGATGCCGGCCACCATGAAGGCCACACTGACGAGCAACCCGACCAGGAGCACCCAGTGCACGACCTTCTCGACGGGGCCCATGACGTGGTGAGACGCCGCCACGGTTCACACCCCCGCGGCGCGCAGCGCCATCAACGCGGCGAAGACGATGAGCAGGACCTGGAAGACCACGTTCAGAGTCCGCGAAGGCAGGCGCACGGCGAGATGCGGCCCGAGCCGCGCCCCGGCAAGGATACCGAGAGCGGTCGGCACGGCGTAGCGCGCGTCGACGAAGCCGCGGCCGTAGAAGATCACGGCGCCGGTCGAAGCGGTCACGCCGATCATGAGGTTGCTGGTCGCGATCGTCGCCTTGAGCGGCATCCCCATGACGACGTTCATGATCGGCACCTTGAAGGCGCCACCGCCGAGCCCGATAAGGCCTGACACGTTCCCGGCGAAGAAGCTGAGCCCGGCACCGAGCTTGAGGCGGCGCACGCCGTAGGCGACGTCGCGTCCGGTCGACGGATCAGAGTAGCTCGCCTCCAGGACCCCCGTCGACTGAGGCACCACGTCGGCGCCGCGCCGGCTCATGGTGTAGGCGACGTAGACCAGGACGACGGCGAACACCCCCTGCAGGATGCGGCCGCTGATCAGCACGGCAGTCAAGCCTCCGGCGATGGCCCCGAGCGTGGTCATGACCTCCAGCGCCATCCCGAGACGGATGTTCGTCATCCCTTTCGTGACGAAGACGGTCTGCGCCGCCGTCGACGTGGCGATGACGCTCACGAGGCTCGTCGCGATCGCGACCTTCATGGGCACGTCGAAAACGAGCGTGAGAATAGGGACGACGACGATGCCTCCGCCGACGCCGACCATGCTCCCGGCGATGCCGGCGAAGATCGCCATGGCGACGAGAGCGGCGAAAGTCATGGCCGCATACTACATGGCCGACAGGCCGGGCGGACGAGGCGGCCGGGGCGGGCGAGGAGAGACAGCGAGGGAAGGGCCCTTCTGTCGCCGAACGGCAGCGCGCCGTCACTCCTCGCCGGACGGCGGGCGCCGCAGGCGCTTGGTCGCGCCGCGACGTGCCTTGTCGTCGAGACGCCGCCCGGCCGCCGCGCGCGACGGCTTCGTCGGCGCGCGCGGCGG
>CAZTMO010000325.1:0-2277 GCA_964615105.1 uncultured Thermoleophilia bacterium | reverse complement strand
CAGGGGATCTGCGCGAGCGCCGGACAGCTCTGCATCAGCATCGAGCGCGTCTACGTACACGACGCCGTTTACGACGCCTTCGTCCCCCGTCTGGTCGAGAGACTCCGCCGCCTGCGCATGAGCGCCGCACTCGACTTCACCGCCGACATGGGCTCGCTGATCGGCGGCGACCAGCTCACCAAGGTGACCGATCACGTGCAAGACGCCGTCGACAAGGGCGCCGAGGTGCTGGTGGGCGGTCGTGCCCGCACCGACATCGGCCCGTACTTCTTCGAAGCCACGCTGCTCTCGGGCGTGACGGAGGAGATGACGGTCTGCCGCGAGGAGACGTTCGGGCCGGTCGCCTCGGTCTACCGTTGCTCCTCGGTCGACGAGATGGTCGCGCGGGCCGACGACACGGTCTACGGTCTCAGCGCCAGCGTCTGGACCCGTGACGCGCGGGCCGGCCGGCGGATCGCCGAGCGTCTCCAGTACGGCGGCGTCAACATCAACGACGCGTACGCCGCGGCGTGGGCGTCGGCGAGCCCGATGGGCGGGTTCAAGGCCTCGGGCCTGGGCCGCCGCCACGGCCGCGCCGGTCTGCTCAGGTTCACCGAGACGCAGACCGTCGCGCGGCAGCGCCTGTTCGGGATCAGCACGCCGCCTTATCTCGATCACGCACAGTACGCACGTGTTCTGGGGATCGCGTTGCGCGCGCTCCGGCACGTGCCGTGGATCGACTGACACCGGCACGGCGGCAGATCGCCCACGTCCGGCGTCCGGCGCGGCAGTCATGTCAGCCGCGTGCTCGGAGGGTGAGCCTCCGAAGCGGGGTGTCGCTGCAGTATCATCCACCTGAGGGCTTCATCTGACCGCACCCGCTCGCCGGCGCCTCTGAAGGCCCTCCGGCGAGCTCATCCGGGGGAAGGACGCGTCGTGACCGAGACGACCGAGGGTCTGCTCATCGCGAGGACGCCGGCGGCCACGGGCGGCGAGGCCGGCGCCGACGTCCTCCTGCTGCCGCAGATGGCCAACCGCCACGGCCTCGTCGCCGGGGCCACCGGCACCGGCAAGACCGTGACGCTGCAGGTGCTCGCCGAGGCGTTCAGCGGCATCGGCGTGCCCGTCTTCGCCGCCGACGTCAAGGGCGATCTCTCCGGCGTCTCCCAGCCCGGCGGCGGCAACGAGAAGGTCGACCCGCGCGTTCATCAGCTCGAGCTCGCGCCTTGGGACTTTCATGGCGCCCCCGTCATGTTCTGGGACGTCTTCGGAGAGCAGGGCCACCCCATGCGCACGACGGCGTCCGAGGTCGGCCCCCTCCTCCTCTCCCGCATGCTGAGCCTCAACGAGATCCAGGAGGCCGTGCTCACCGTCGCGTTTCGGGTGGCCGACGACAACGGGCTCCTGCTTCTCGACATGGACGACCTGCGCGCGATCCTCAAGTACGTCGCCGACAACGCGAACGACATCGGAACGACCTACGGGAACGTGTCGGCCGCCTCTGTCGGCGCGATCCAGCGCGGGCTGCTGAACCTTGAGGAACAGGGCGGGCGGAACCTCTTCGGCGAGCCCGCCCTCGACCTCTTCGACTTCATGCAGACCGACGCGAGCGGCAAGGGCTACATCAACATCCTCGCCGCCGAGAAGCTCATGCTCTCGCCGCGCGTCTACTCGACGCTGCTCCTGTGGCTGCTCAGCGAGCTGTTCGAGCGCCTGCCCGAGGCCGGCGACCTGCCCAAGCCCAAGCTCGTGTTCTTCTTCGACGAGGCGCACCTGCTGTTCACCGACGCGCCGCCGGCGCTGCTCACCAAGATCGAGCAGGTCGTGCGCCTCATCCGCAGCAAGGGCGTCGGCGTGTACTTCGTCACCCAGAACCCCGTCGACATCCCCGACACCGTCCTGGGTCAGCTCGGCAACAAGGTGCAGCACGCGCTGCGCGCCTTCACGCCGCGCGAGCAGAAGGCTGTGAAGGCGATGGCCGAGACGTTCCGCCCGAACCCGGAGGTCGACGTCGAGAAAGCCGTCACCGATCTTCGCGTCGGCGAGGCGCTGCTCTCGGTGCTCGAGGCCGACGGCAGCCCGTCGATGGTGCAGCGCGCCCTCGTGGTGCCGCCACACGGCCACATCGGCGCGATCGCGCCCGAGCAGCGGCAGCAGGTCATGACCGCCTCGCTCGTCGCCGGCCACTACGAGCAGGTGATCGACCGCGAGTCGGCCGAAGAGGTGCTGCTGGCGCGCGCGCAGGCGGCCGCCGAGGCCGCCGACAGGGCGGCGCAGGCTGCGGGCAAGGCGGCCGAG
>CAZTMO010000324.1:0-2281 GCA_964615105.1 uncultured Thermoleophilia bacterium | reverse complement strand
CGCACGCGCGAGAACGAGAAGCCGGTGCCGCCGCCGCTCTTGTGGATGAGGGCGGTGTTCTTGACGGCCTCGAAGATGGAGTCCATCGAGTCGCCGACGGGCAACACGAAGCACGCCGAGAGCTGGCCGAGCTCGCGGCCGGCGTTCATGAGCGTGGGGCTGTTGGGCAGGAACTCGAGCTCGGTCATCAACCGGTAGAACGTGTCCTCCCACTCCTCGACCGGGGCGGCGGGGTTGTAGAGGCGCTCCGCCCGGGCGACGGCACCGGCGACGCGGCGAAACATGGCTTCGGGGGTCTCCTGTACCTCGCCGTTCTCGCCCTTCTTGAGGTAGCGCCGGTTGAGCACTCTCAGCGCGTTGGGCGAGAGCTCGATCACGGCCTTCTCCATGTCATCCACGTCCTTCTGTCGCCCCGGTCACGACCGCTCGCGCGGTCCGGTCGTCATCGTCTGGCTGAGGGGCCGGCGAGCGCCGGCGGGCTGTCCGCCGTCGTCGTCGCCGATGCCCGGCAGCGGCTGCTCGCCGGGCAGCGGGCCGGCGCTCGCCTCCTCGAGGCGCACCAGCTCGCGCTGGAACTCGTCGATGTCGTCGAACTGGCGGTACACCGACGCGAATCGTATGTACGCGACCCTGTCGAGCCGCTTGAGGTGGCGCAAGGCGCGCTCGCCGATCTCCTGGGTCGGTATCTCCGCCCCCCGACGCCGGCGCAGCTCGTTCTCGATCTCGTCGACGACGCGCTCGATGCGCTCGAGTGCTATGCCGCGCTTCTCGCAGGCGCGCAGCAGGCCGTTAAGCAGCTTGCCGCGCGCGAAGAGCTCCTGGGCGCCGCTGCGCTTGACCACGACCAGCGGCACTTCGTCGATGCGCTCGTACGTCGTATAGCGCCGCTCGCAAGCGAGGCATTCGCGACGGCGACGGATGGCGTCGCCCGACTCGGAATCGCGCGAGTCGATGACCTTGCTCTCTTCGCTTGAACAGTACGGACAGCGCATCAGACGTGTCAGGCGTTCCTGTCGAGTCCCCGTTGAAGACTCCACCGACCTCCCTGCCATCCCCCGGCAGCACCACGACACGTACCACAATATGTGGTGTTCCCGGCCGGTGGGGACCTCAATATAGTCCTTTTCGCGACAGGCGCAAGCGCTCCTTGGAAGCTCTCGGGAAGGAAGAGTCTCATCCTCAGGTAGAGATTGAGCTCTTCCCCTCGACAGGACTGCGGGCGCGGCTTCTCTCAGGTCCTGGTCGAACGCCCTTCGAGGGCCGGCTCAGAGTGCGCCTCGAAAGGCGCCAGTCCTGCTTGCCGGCAGGCGGCTCTCGCACCCACCGGCGCGACGCACGACACGGTAGCTCGTCCCCCGGACGGCAGACGTCCGCCCGACGGTATACTGGACCCGTGAACACCGTCGTCCTTCCCACGTACAACGAGCGTGAGAACGTGCGCCACGCCGTCGCCCGCATCAGGGAAGTCGCCGACGGCTATGCGATCCGCCTCCATACTCTGATCGTCGACGACTCCTCGCCCGACGGGACGGGCGAGATCGCCGACGAGCTCGCCCGCGAGGTACCCGATGTCTCGGTCCTCCACCGCGCCGGCAAGGAAGGCCTCGGCAAGGCCTACATCGCCGGCTTTCGGCGCGCCCTCGAGATGGGCGCCGAGCGGGTCTTCGAGATGGACGCCGACCTCTCCCACGACGCGAGCTACCTGCCGCACTTCCTGCGCCTCATCGATCAGGGCGCCGATCTCGTCCTCGGCTCGCGCTACGTCAAGGGCGGCGGCGTCGAGAACTGGAGCCTGCCGCGCAAGGTCATCAGCCGTGGCGGCTGCCTATACGCGCAGCTCATCCTCGGGTTGCCGTACCGCGACCTCACCGGCGGCTTCAAGTGCTTTCGGCGTGAGGTCCTCGAGACCGTCGACCTCGACGCCGTCGACACCAGGGGCTACGGCTTTCAGATCGAGATGACCTACCGCGTCCACCTGCTCGGCTTTCGCGTGGTGGAGCTCCCCATCGTCTTCGTCGACCGCAAGGTCGGCGAGTCGAAGATGACCAACGACATCGTCGTCGAGGCGATGAAGAACGTGTGGAAGCTGCGCTTCAGCCCCCCGGCGAGAGCCTCCCGGCGAGCCGGGGGAGCAGCGTGAGCGACAGCGGGCGGGTTGGCGGGCGGCGCGCCGTTGCCTGCGGCCCCGCGCCGCCCGGGGGCGGCGACGACGCCAAGATGCTCACCGCCGACGCCAAGGTGCTCGCCGCCGACGTCGGCACCGGCACCGCCGACATCTTCG
>CAZTMO010000323.1:0-2290 GCA_964615105.1 uncultured Thermoleophilia bacterium | reverse complement strand
TTGAGCAGTTGCACGTTCTCGTCATGCACGACGAGGTCGGTGAGCGCCGTGACGAGCCCGGCCTTGTTGCCGAAGTGGTAACGGATCGAGGCCTTGTTCTCGCCGGCCTCGGCGGCGATCGCCTCGAGGCTGAGCCCGGCGAACCCGTCGCGGGCGAGCACGCGCCGCGCCGCCGCGAGGATGCGCCGCGCGGTCGGCGAGAGCTCCGCCGCCGGGTCCTGGGTGACGAGCTCGTCCTCACGTGTCCTGATGGTGTCCGTCGTGGCTCCTTCTTCCCCGGCGGATGCGGGGCCGTCCGTTGACAGGGTGGCACCCGGCTATAGAATCGCCCCGTGGTTATCCATCCGGATAACTAACAGATGGCACGGCCCGCCGCAAGAGGGCCGACGTCTTGTCGGGAGGGGGACGATGGAGGGGAACGAGCGTCATGACGGCCCGACGACTGGAGAGGTCGGCAAGATCGTCAGGGCGGTCGCCCACGGCGAGCTGACGCGCCGCCAGTTCCTCGAGCGCGGGCTCACGCTCGGCGTGTCGGTCGGCGCCCTCGGCGCCGTGCTCGCCGCCTGCGGAGGAGAGGCCGGGCCTGAGGCGTCACCGAGCGCCTGGGACCGGACCAAGCCCGAGCAGCTGAGCATCTTCAACTGGTCCGACTACATGTCGCCGCAGGTCCTGAAGGACTTCGAGGCGACCCACGGGATCAAGGTCAAGGAGAGCTTCTACGACGGCAACGAGGCGCTGCTCGCCAAGCTGAAGGCCGGCGTCACCGGCTACGACGTCATCTTCCCGACCGACATGTGGGTGCAGGTGCTCTCCCGCTCGGGCCTCATCATGCCGCTCGACATGTCGCTGATCACGAACTGGCACTACGTCACCCAGGAGCTCTTCCGGAAGCCGCCGTTCGACGACCCCGACAAGCAGGACGGCAAGAAGTACTCGGTGCCCTACATGTTCGGCAGCACGGGCTACGTGGCGACCCTCGCCAAGGTCCCGGAGCCGATGGACAGTTGGGACCAGCTCTGGGAGGCGAAGTACAAAGGCCAGATCGCGATGCTCGACATACCGCGCGAGACGCTCGGCGTGGGGCTGATCAGGCTGGGCTACTCGTCGAACACCACCAGCCAGGAGGAGCTCGACGCCGCCGTCGAGGCGCTGATCGAGCAGAAGCCGCTGGTGCAGCGCTACGACAGCGTCAACACGCGGCGCAGCATCGTCCAGGGGCTCGCGCTGACGCACTGCTGGGACGGCGACTACGGCCTCGCCATCAAGACGATCCCACCCGAGAACGCCAAGTACGTGCTGCCCAGCCAGGGCTACATGATCTGGGCCGACGGGATCTGCGTCCCGAAGACGGCGAACAGCCCGTACTGGGCCCACATGTTCCTGAACCACATGCTCGATCCCAAACAGGCCGGGCAGGCGGCCGACTATATCGGTTACCAGTGCGTGGTCACCGAGGGCGTGCAGTACATCACCAACGAGACGCAGCGGAAGATGCGCCCGACCGACGAGCAGATCGACAACGGTCAGTTGCCGACCGATCTCGGCGAGTTCCAGCGCAACATCGACGACGCCTGGCACGCCGTGAAGAGCGCCTGACGCGCGAGCGAGGCGGCGGACGAGGCGGCCGCGAGGCGGCCGCGACGTCCGCCGCGGACAGGAGGGATCGAGTGGGAGAGAGAATCCGCACCAGGCTGGCGGACGGCGCGTTCGTCGCGATGACGCCGGGCGAGATCCGTGCCGACCTCGAGGAAGGCACGCAGGCGGCGGCCAGGCGCAGCAAGCTGCCGCCGCTGGGCGAGGACGAGCTCGCGCACCTGCACGACATCTTCTGCTCGAACGCGCGCTTCAGCGCCGTCGACATCGGCGACGAGGTCGTCCTGAGCTTCGACGGCTCGGGCAACGCCGACGTCGGCTCGCGCGTCGAGGAGATGACCGTCTACCAGAACCATCACGGCGCCGACATGACGGAGCTGTGGAACATCGACTACTCGTACAAGGCGATCAAGACGATCCTCTCGTACGAGTCCAACCTCATGAAGTCGTGCCAGCTCAACCTGGTCGCGCCCTGCCAGTACGGCGCCATGCCCGACCTGGGGCGCTACTCGCAGCCCGACGGTCCCGTCCCCAACTGGTCGGAGCTCATGCCGCTGGGCAAGATCGCCGAGGCGCGCGCCGCCCAGGAGGAGGCCGCCGAGCACGCGACGCGAGACATGGTGTTCGTCGCCGAGGCGATGGCCGAGGCCGGCGCCGACGGCATGGACTTCGACACCGCCGGCGCCGCCGGCGACGG
>CAZTMO010000322.1:0-2323 GCA_964615105.1 uncultured Thermoleophilia bacterium | reverse complement strand
CCTCGTCGCCGCGGGACGGGCGTCTTGAGCCGGCGGCGGACGCCGTGCGCGAGGAAGGCCCGAGCGGGCGCATCGAGTAGCGCGTCGCCGCCGACCGGGATCCGATCAGGCGGGCTCGCGGCAAGGCCCGCGGCGCACCTGCCGGAGCAGATGGGCAAGACGTCTGCCGGAGCCGATCGGCAGAGTGCGTCGGAGCCGCCTGTGGAGGCCCCTGCGCAAGTGGCGGAGGGGGTGGGATTCGAACCCACGAGCGAGTCGCCCCGCTGGCGGTTTTCAAGACCGCTGCCTTCGACCTCTCGGCCACCCCTCCGCGGGCACGAGCGAGGATAGCACGGGCGCCGCACCGGGCCGCCGCGAGGGACGGGCAGGCGCGGCGCCCGTGCGCACCTCAGGCAGCGATCGGCCGCTCCCGGTTGGCCGGCCGACTGGGCATGTGGGATACTCGCGGGCGATGGAGTACCTGCTGATCGCCTGCGGCGACGGACGCGTCGCCGAGTCCCTCGATGATCTGCTCGCCCGTCTCGGCGTGCAGGGCGCCGAGCGTCTGCTGGTGCCGGGCGGTCCGCTCATCTTCGTGCGCCCGGGCATGGAGCGGCGCGTGGCCCTCGAGTGTCTGAAGACCCTCGTCGAGGCGAACGGAGTACGCAAGATCGTCCTCGTGTCGCATCAGGACTGCCGCGCCTACGAGCGTGCCCTCGGCGGGCTGGGGTTCGACCAGGAGGAGATCCTCGCTCGTGACCTGCGCCGCGTGCGCAGGCTCGTCGAGAACGCGTTTCCGGCCGTCGATGTGAGCTGCTATCTGATCCCCTGGCGCGAGAACGGCGCCGGGGCGGCGTTCGGCGACGCCGGACCGGTCGACTGACGCGGCCGCGCACGCGGCGCGTCCGGGTCCGGCCGCTGCGTCGCGGGCACGCTGCCGGCGATCGGCGGCGTATCGCCCGCGGTCTCCCTTCAGCCGACGGGCATCTCGTCCCGGCACCCTCCGGCTCAGGCGCCGATGACGTCCTTGCCCACGTAGGGGCGCAGAGCCTCTGGTACCGCGATGGTCCCGTCCGCCTGCTGGTGGTTCTCCATGATCGCGATCAAGGTGCGCCCGATGGCGATGCAGGTCCCGTTCAGGGTGTGGACGAAGCGCGGCCCCTTGTCGGTGCGGAAGCGGCAGTTCAGGCGGCGCGCCTGGTAGTCGGTGCAGTTCGAGCAGCTCGTGACCTCGCGGTAGCGGCCTTGTCCGGGGAGCCACGCCTCGCAGTCGTACTTCTTCGCCGCGGAGGCGCCGAGATCGCCGGCGGCGATGTTGACGACGCGGTAGGGGACGCCGAGAAGCTGCAGGATCTCCTCCTCGGCGGAGAGGATGAGCTCATGCTCGGCTGCCGACTGCTCGGGAAGACAGAACGAGAACATCTCGACCTTGTCGAACTGGTGCAGGCGCAGGATGCCCCGGGTGTCCCTGCCGGCGGCGCCCGCCTCGCGACGGAAGCAGGTGGAATAGCCTGCATAGCGCAACGGCAGACGCTCCGTCTCGAGGAACTCCTCCATGTGCATCGCGGCGAGCGGGACCTCGGACGTGCCGACGAGACAGTCGCCGTCGGTCGTGCGGTAGATCTGCTGCTCGTCGGTAGGGAGAAAACCGGTGCCGTACATGGCCTCCTCGCGCACGAGCACCGGCGGGATGACGGGGCGGAACCCCTTGCCGGCGACGACGTCGAGGCCGAGGCGCACGAGGGCGAACTGGAGCAGGACGAGGTCGCCCTTGAGGTAGGCGAAGCGCGAGCCGCTGGCTTTGGCGGCGCGTTCGGTGTCGATGAGGTCGAGGGCGAGCCCGAGGTCGAGGTGATCCCTGGGCTCGAAGTCGAAGGCCGGCGGCTCGCCGACGCGGCGAAGCTCGACGGCGTCGTCCTCGCCGCCGGCCGGCACGTCCTCGAGGACGAGGTTGGGAATCTCGAGAAGCATGGCGCGCAGCCGCGATTCGACGGCGTCGAGCTCTCGTTCGCGCTCCTTGATCGTGTCGCCTAGGGCGCGCATGGCGGCGATCGCCTCGCCGGCGTCGCCGCCCGCCTTCTTCACGCCGGCGATCTCGTCCGAGGCGATCTTGCGCTCGGCGCGCATGGTCTCGACCGCGGTGGTGAGGCGGCGGCGCTCGGTCTCGACGGCGAGGAACTCGTCCAGCGACTGGGTGCTCCCGCGGCGCTGCAGCGCCGCGCGGACGACGTCAGGGTTCGAGCGGACCAGTTTGATGTCGAGCATCGTGACTCCTCGCGTCGGGCGTTCCCGCTCATGCTACCTCAGGGCGTCCGGCGTGCACGAAGGCCCCCTGATGGTCGAT
>CAZTMO010000321.1:0-2345 GCA_964615105.1 uncultured Thermoleophilia bacterium | reverse complement strand
GCCGTCCGATGCGCTACTACGTCACCACGCCGATCTACTACGTCAACGCCGAGCCTCACCTCGGGCACGCCTACACGACCATCGCCGCCGACATCCTGGCGCGGCACCACCGCCAGAAGGGCGACGACGTCTTCTTTCTCACCGGCACCGACGAGCACGGGACGAAGATCGCCCAGGCGGCCGAGGCGCGCGGGCGGACGCCGCGCGAGCACGTCGACGAGATGGCGCCCAAGTTCCGCGAGCTGGCGCGGACGCTCAACGCGAGCAACGACTTCTTCATCCGCACGACCGACCCCGAACACGAGGCCTTCGTCCAGGGGTTCGTCGAGAAGCTTCGCGCTGCCGGCGACATCGAGAAGCGTACCTACGGCGGGCTCTACTGCACGCAGTGCGAGGGATTCTGGTACGAGCGGGACCTCGCCCCCGACGGCAGCTGCCCCGATCACGGCGTCAAACCCGTGTACGTCGAGGAAGAGAACTACTACTTCCTCCTCTCGAAATACCAGGACCGCCTGAGCGCCTTCTTCCGCGCCAACCCCGGCTGGGTCAGGCCCAAGTCGCGCTACAACGAGGCTCTCAGCTTCATCGAGCAGGGCCTCGAGGACATCAGCATCAGCCGTGCGAGCATCTCCTGGGGCGTGCCCGTGCCGTGGGATGAGGACCAGGTCATCTACGTCTGGCTCGACGCGCTCATCAACTACCTCTCGGCGCTGACGTACGCGCGCCCGGGCGAGGACCTCGTCCCCGCGTACTGGCCGGCGGTGCACCATCTGCTGGCCAAGGACATCCTCAAGTTCCACGCCGTCATGTGGCCGGCGTTCCTGATGAGTGCCGGGTACGATCCGCCGACGGGGGAGACGATCCACGGTTACCTGCTCATGGGCGGCGAGAAGATGAGCAAGACGCGCGGCAACGTGCTCGACCCGTTCGCCGTGATGGAGACGTACGGGCTCGACGCGCTGCGTTTCTACCTCTTTCGCGAGGTCGCCTTCGGTCTCGACGGCACGATCTCGCTCGAGGGTTTCGAGCAGCGCTACACGAACGAGCTCGCCAACGAGCTCGGCAACCTGGTGAGCCGCAGCGTGTCGATGATTGCCAAGTACCGGGAAGGCCAAATCCCTCAGGCTGGACCTGAGGGTGAGGGTCTGGCGGGGGTGGCGGCCGCGGGCGAGGAGATGGTGGCCGCGGCGGCCGCGCACTTCGACGAAGTCGAGATCACGGCCGCCCTCGAGAGCGTCTGGGAGTTCGTGCGCCGCCTGAACCGCCTCGTCGAGGAGGAGGCGCCGTGGAAGCTGGCCAAGGACGAGGAGCTGGCCGGGCGGCTGGACGCCGTGCTGCGCGCTCTCGCGGCCGGCCTGCGCCTCGTCGCCTTGAGCCTCTACCCCGTCGTGCCGGGGACGGCGGTCGAGATCCTGCGCCGCCTCGGGCAGCCGCACGGCGACGGCGACCTGCTGCTCGCCGGCGCCGCGTGGGACGCGGTCGAGGCGGCCGTCGTCGAGGTCGCGCCGCCGCTCTTCCCGCGCATCGAAAGCGGCGCCTGACGGCGCCGCGTCCGTCATGACCCGGCAGGGCTCAGGGTCTGCGAACGACGCCTCCGCGCCGCAAGGCGTCCCGGGGCATGTGCGGCCGGCGGCGGGCCTGATCGACACGCACTGCCACCTGGACTTGCTGCGCGACGGCGAGGCCGAGCTCGCCGAAGCCTGGAAGGTGGGACTCGAGGCCGTCGTCGCAGTCGGCTTCGATCTCGCCTCGTCGCGCGCGGCGGCCGCCTTCGCCCGTGAGCACGAGCGCGTCTTCGCTTGCGTGGGTCTGCATCCGCACGAGGCCGACAAGCTCGACGACGGGCTGCTCGCGAGGTTCGAGGAGCTGGCTCGCGAGCCCAGGGTCGTGGCGATCGGCGAGTGCGGTCTCGACTACTATCGTTGCCGCTGCGCGCCCGACGTGCAGCGGCGCGCCTTCGCGGCGCAGATCGGGCTCGCGCGCCGCACGGATCTGGCGCTCGTCGTCCACACGAGGGAGGCGGCCGACGACACGCTCGACGTGCTCGCCGAGGAGGCCGTCGACCTCACCGTCGTCCTGCACTGCTTCTCGCTCCCCGAGCGCGTCGCGGAGTGCAACGCGCGGGGGTACTTCCAGTCGTTCGCCGGCAACGTCACCTACAAGAAGGCGGAGGAGCTGCGCGCGGCGGCCGCGCGCGTGCGTGGCGACCTGCTGCTGGTCGAGACCGACGCGCCGTACCTCGCGCCGGTGCCGCATCGCGGCAAGCCGAACCGGCCGGCGCTGGTCGCCGAGACGGCGGCCGTTGTCGCCGCGGCGCGTGGCTGGACCCTCGGGCGCACGGCCGC
>CAZTMO010000320.1:0-2357 GCA_964615105.1 uncultured Thermoleophilia bacterium | reverse complement strand
TCTCTGCTTCGACCATGTCTTACGCCTGGTTCAGGGCGTCGAACGCCTTCTCGGTCAGGACCAGCGAGCGGGCGCGGAGCACCTGCTCGGTCGACAACGCGGCGACCTCGGCCGTTTCGGCGTAGAAGAGGTTGCGCGCGGACTTCGCGATCACGGGCTCGTCGTGCGTGACGACGAGGACCGGCGCGGCGCAGTCGATCGCGGCCAGCACGTCGTTGAGACGGCGCGTGCTCGGGGTCTCCAGATCGAGCCCGGCGGCCACGAAGACGTTGCCGTTCTCGGCGCGATTGGAGAGCGCCATGGCGAGCGCCTTCTTGACGACCTTGCGATTGACCTTGATGTCGTAGCTGCGCGGTTTGGGGCCGAAGGCGATGCCGCCCCCGGTACGCACCGGCGACTTGATGCTGCCGGCGCGGGCGCGGCCCGTGCCCTTCTGGCGGAACAACTTGGCGGTGGAGCCGGACACCTCGCCGCGCGTCTTCGTCGACGCGGTGCCGCGGCGACGCGCGGCCTGCTCGGCACGCACGACGAGGTGCAGCGCGTTGACGTCGGCGGGGACGGCGAAGCGGACCGGCGCGAGGTCGCGCGACTCGAGCTCCTTGCCGCCACCGTCGACCACCGTCGCCTTACCGGCCGCGCCGCGGCGCGGCTCGTGCACGGGACGCTCGACCTTGACCTTGGGCGGACGTTCGGCCTTCGCCTTCGGCGCCGCCTTCACGGGCTTCGCCTTGGCGCCGCGCGCGCGACGCAGGCGCGATGGCTTTTCGGCCTTCGCCGGAGTCTCGGCCTCGACGGGCTCGGGCACCGCCGCGCCAGCCGCGCCGGCCTCGGGCGCCGCCGCCTCGGCAGGCTCTGGCGTGGCGGCCTTCGCCCCGGCGGTCCTCGGCTTGGCGGCCTTGGGCTTGGCGGCCTTCGCCGCCTTCTCCGGCTTGTCGGTCTTCGCGGCGGCCTTGGACGGCGCGGCCTTCGACTTGGCCGTACGCGGCCTGGCCGCCTTCGCGGGCTTCGCCGTGGGCGCGGTCTGGTTCGCCGCGGACGCGGTCTCGTCCGCTGCGGTCGCGGCGTCGTCCACCGCGGGCGCGGCCTCGTCCGCCGCGCTCGCCCCGGCGGCGACCTCGTCGACCTTCTTCTTGCTCTCGTCGGCAGCCACGACTACCTACCCTTGACGACGACGACGGAGTTCTTGGCGCCGGGGACGGAGCCCTTGATGAGCAGCAGGTTGTTCTCGAGGTCGCGACGCACGATGCGCAGCCCCTGCTGCGTGACGCGACGGGCGCCCATGTGGCCGCTCATGCGTACGCCCTTGAAGACGCGGCTCGGATACGCGCTGGCCCCGATCGAGCCCGGTTGGCGGATGTTGTGCGAGCCGTGCGTCTCGGGACCGCGACCGAAATGATGCCGCTTGACCGTGCCCTGGAAGCCCTTGCCCTTGGACACGCCGGCGACGCTGACGGCCTGCCCGTCCTCGAAGACCTCGACCGTGACCGTGTCGCCGACCTTGAGCTCGCCGGGGTCGTCGAACTCGACCAGGTGGCGGAGACCGTGCTTGAGACCTGCCTTCTTCAGGTGTCCGAGCTCGGCTTTGGTCACGTGCTTGTCACGACACTCGTCGAAGGCGAGCTGGACGGCCTCGTAACCGTCCCTGTCGCGCGTGCGCACCTGCGTCACGGGGCAAGGCCCGGCCTGGATGACCGTCACCGCGACGACGTTGCCGTCGTCGTCGAAGAGCTGCGTCATGCCGACCTTCTTGCCGATGATACCCGCCATGCCTGCGCTCACAGCTTGATCTCGATGTGGACGCCCGCGGGCAGGTCGAGCCGCATGAGCTGGTCGACCGTCTTGGGCGTCGGCTGGTGGATGTCGATGAGCCGCTTGTGCGTGCGGATCTCGAAGTGCTCGCGCGAGTCCTTGTCTTTGAACGGGCTCTTGATGACGCAGTACACGTTCTTTTCGGTGGGCAGGGGCACGGGACCGGAGATGGTCGCGCCGCTGCGCTGCGCCGTCTCGACGATGGACTGCGCGCTGCGCTCGATCAGTTCGTGATCGTAGGACTTCAACCTTATGCGGATCTTCTGTTGAGCCACTCTAGCCTTCTCGCTCCCTGTTCACGTGGCCGGGCGTGTCGCTCGCGCGCGCCGTCGCGCGCCCGGCCCGCTCCCGGTTTGGTCCTTATTCGATGATCGTCGAGATCGCCCCGGCGCCGACGGTGCGGCCGCCCTCGCGGATGGCGAAGCGCAGACCCTCTTCCATGGCGATCGGGGTGATGAGCTTCACTTCCATCTCGGTGTTGTCGCCGGGCATGACCATCTCGACGCCCTCGGGCAGTGTGATGACGCCCGTCACGTCGGTGGTGCGGA
>CAZTMO010000319.1:0-2360 GCA_964615105.1 uncultured Thermoleophilia bacterium | reverse complement strand
ACACTGGAGATGAGCGCCGCCATGTACTCGACCGGGTAGTTCGCCTTGAGCCAGGCCGTGCGGTAGCTGATGAGCGCGTAGCAGGCGGCATGGCTCTTGTTGAACGAGTAGTCGCCGGTGGCCTCGAAGTTCGCCCAGAGCTTCTGCGCGACGCTCGCCGGCACGCCGCTGGCCGCGAGGCCCTGCATCATCGGCTCCTTGAGCGTCCCCATCAGCTTCTTGTCTTTCTTGCTGATCGCCTTGCGCAGGTCGTCGGCCTGCGCCGGCGAAAAGCCGGCCACGCGGCGGGCGATGGCCATGTACTGCTCCTGATAGATGGTCACGCCGTGGGTGGGCTCGAGGATGGGGCGTAGCGACTCGTGCTCGTAGACCACCGAGGCGGGGTCGCGCTTGTTGCGCGCGTACGTCGGGATGTACTGCATCGGCCCCGGGCGGTACAGGGCGACGATGGCGATGAGGTCCTCGAACTGCGTCGGTTTGACGTCGCGCAGCGCCTCGCGCATGCCCGCGCTCTCGAACTGGAAGACGCCGGTCGAGTCGCCGCGGGCGAGCATCTGGTAGGTCCGGGCGTCGTCGAGAGGCAGCCGGTCGATCTCGACGCAGACGCCGTCGGTCTTCTCGATGATCCTGAGGGCCGCCTCGATCACGTCGAGGTTGCGCAGCCCCAGGAAGTCCATCTTGAGAAGCCCGAGCTTGGCGACGTCGTCCATGCTGAACTGGGTGACGATCTCGGCGTCGCCCTTCTGCTGCAAAGGAACGTATTCGGTGAGCGGCTTGTCGCTGATGACCACGGCGGCGGCGTGGATCGAGTCGTTGCGGATGAGGCCCTCGAGGCTCATCGCCAGGTCGACGACCTCCTTGACCTGGGCGTCGCTCTCGTACGCCTGGAGCAGCTCGCCGCCCGGCAGCATGGCCTGCTCGAAGGTCGCCGGAGGCGCCTGCTCGGGGATCATCCTCGCGATCCGGTCGCCGACGGCGTAGGGCAGGCCCATGACCCGCGCGGCGTCGCGCGTCGCGGCGCGCGCCGCCATCGTGCCGAAGGTGATGATCTGCGCGACGTGGTCGCGGCCGTACTTCTGGGCGACGTACTCGATGACCTCCTGGCGCCGGTCGACCGAGAAGTCGGTGTCGACGTCGGGCATGCTCTTGCGCCCGGGGTTGAGGAAACGTTCGAAGAGCAGGTCGTACCTGAGCGGATCGATGTCGGTGATGCCGAGGACGTACGAGACGATGGACCCGGCGGCCGACCCGCGACCGGGCCCGACGGCGATGCCGCTGTCCTTGGCGAACTTGACGAAGTCCCAGACGATGAGGAAGTAGGCGTCGAAACCCATGTCGCCGATGACGCCGAGCTCGTACTCGAGCCGCTCGTGGACCTCGACTGCGGGATGGGCGCCGTACCGGCGCGTCACGCCCTGCTCGCAGAGGCGACGCAGATACGTCGCCTCGGTCTCTCCCCCGGGGACGGGATAGTGCGGCAGGAGGATGCCGCCGAACTCAAGCTCGACGTTGCAGCGCTCGGCGATCTCGAGGGTCGCGTCGCAGGCCTCCGGGAAGTCGGCGAAGCGCTCCCTCATCTCGTCGGCGGACTTGAGGTAGAACTCGTCGCTGCCGTAGCGCATGCGGTCCTCGTCGCCGAGCGCGCTCTGCGTCTGGATGCAGAGCAGGGCATCGTGGGCGTGGGCGTCCTCGTGGCGCAGGTAGTGGACGTCGTTGGTCGCCACCGTCTTGAGCTCGAGGCGCCGCGCGAGGTCCGCCTGGAGCAGCAGGAGGTCGCGCTGCTCGGGCAATCCGGCGTCCTGCAGTTCGACGTACACGTTCTCGGCGCCGAAGAGCGCGACGAGCCGCCCGACCTCGGCCTCGGCCTCGTCGACGTTGCCCTCACGCAGCAGCATCGAGGCGCGGCCGCTCATGCATCCCGTAAGGCAGATGAGGCCGGCAGCGTGCTCGCCGAGCAGGTCCCAGTCGGCGCGCGGCTTGTAGTAGTAGCCCTCGAGGTAGGCGCGCGTCGACAGCTTGACGAGGTTATGGTAGCCGTCGAGGTCGCGCGCGAGCAGCGTCAGGTGTGCGAAGCGTTCCTTGACGCCGCCGCGCGCGCGGCGGTCGTTGGCGACGTAGAGCTCGATGCCGATGATCGGCTTGATGCCGGCGTGTGTCGCCGCAGTGTAGAACTGAACGGCGCCGCCGAGCGTGCCGTGATCGGTGACGGCGACGGCCGGCATGCCCAGCTCCCGGGCGCGCGCAACGAGGGCTGGAATACGGCAGGCTCCATCCAGCAGCGAGTACTCGCTGTGCACGTGGAGATGCACGAACTGGGAGCCCATCGACGGCTCTGGATTCTAGCACGAGGGGCGGCGCGA
>CAZTMO010000318.1:0-2367 GCA_964615105.1 uncultured Thermoleophilia bacterium | reverse complement strand
ACGAGCTTCTCCCCATGCCGCCTGAGGAGCGGGCGCCGAGCTGGTTGTCCGCAAGTCAGTAGCGCCCTTGCCCTGCGCGGCGCTCCCGTCAAGAGCCCTTCGTTTCGCCGGCTGAGCGCGCTGCGCGCCGTCTCAAGACGAGTTCCGGCACCAACACGGCGACGGCCAAGCCGACGACCAGCACGGTGAGCGCCGGCAGAAAGGCGAGATAGGCCATGACACCCAGGAGCCGCTCATCCTCGATACGGTCGTCGGCCGAGTAGTCGAGATCCGCAGTCGGATCGATGCGTCGCACTCCGCCAGAGATGTATTCGCGCACTGTGAGTACGTTGTCGCCGGACCATGCCGGCGCCGCGGCCGGGCCTCGATAGACCACGCGCTGACGATGCCCGCCATCACCCGCGTTCACGAGGGCTACGAGCACGCCGGCTGCATGCTCGTCGTCCGCTTCCTCCAAAGCGTGACCCCATCTCGCGTACAACTCGTCCACGCCTTCATCCAGACGACGACGGAGGCTGAGAGTGAAGCCCATAGCCTGGATACTCCCCGGACGAGAAGCTCGGCACCCTTGGAGTACTCTCCTCACTGGCGCAACGAATCGTTCTCGAGTACTTACCTTGCCGCGCGATGCGCCTCATTGCCCGCGGCCGTCTTCAGCGGTATGGTCCGAGGTATATAGTGCCTCGCCCGGCGACGAAAGGGCGAGCCTCTGGGCACGACTGCGCAGCCGGGGCGGGCCAGTCCACGAGCGAAGGGGGAATCCGTGCGTGTCTCTCGTCGATTCGTCCGACTCCGGCTGGGGGCGCTCATCGTCGGGCTGGGCGTCATCCTCGTCGCCCCCGTCCTTTGGCCGCCCCAAGCCGACGCCGCGACTGTGGCGAACGCCGCCGGTCGCTACGACACCCTCGTGTTGCGCAACATGGGCGGCAAGCGAGCCGCGCTGGTGCAGCTCGTGGCCGAGAACGGAGCGTTCATGCAGCGCGAGCTGTGGCGCAGCAAGAAGGGCGCCTTCGACACCCGGAAGGCGACCTTCGCGGCGGGCGACGTCAACGCCGACGGCATCGCCGACGGCATCGTGCTCTATGACCTGGGCGGCGGTCGGTCCAGGCTTCTGATCTACCGCAGCGACGGCTTCACCGCCAAGCAGGTGGTCGCCTGGACCTCCAAGCCGCGTGCCTTCACGAGGGCGAAGGCCAAGCTCACCGTCACCGACCTCGATCGGGACGGACGTGATGACCTGCTCGCCCTCTACGATCGCGGCCGCACCGGCGTCGCCCTCTACAGCTTCATCTCCACCGGCGCCAAGTTCAAGCAGAAGCTGGCTTTCTCGCAGCGCTCGGGTCTCATCTGGTCCAAGGCGCAGCTTGCCGCCGGCGACGTGACCGGCGACGGCCGCGGCGACGGGCTCATACTCTACGCAGCGACCGCCAAAAAGGCGCGGCTGCTCGTCTTCTCGGGCAAGGGGAGCAAGCTCAAGAAGAAGGTGTTCTGGAGCGGCGCCTACGCCGCCGGCCGCGCCCGTCTGGCCGCCGGTGACGTCGACAGCGACGGCGACTGCGACGCCGTCTGCCTCATGAAGCAGCCGAACGGCAAAGTGCGCCTCGACGTCTTCGCGTCCTCCGGCAAAGCGTTCAAGAAGCCGGTCGCGTGGTACAAGCCCGGCGCCACTCCAGTACCGGCGGTGAGCCGCTTCTGCGTCGGCGACGTGACCGGTGACGGGCGCGCCGATGTGCTCACGGCCGCGGCCGCCGGCGCGCGGACCCGGGTGACGACCTGGGTCTCTTCGGGCTCGGACTTCGTCCCCGAACTCTGGTTCACGGGCGCCTGGCGCTACGCGACGGTCAACCTGGGGGTGGCTCCCTCGGTCGGCATCACCGTCTCCGACAAGGCCGAGCCGCTCACCGATGCGTCCAGGCGGTATCTGCGCCGGGTCGGAGCCGACGGCACGCTGACCTTCGCCGGCAAGACGGGGCAGGTGGCCCGCCTGGAGACGGGAGACGTCCTTCTCGCCCCCGCCGGTCCTGCCTTCCCCTCAGGCCTCTGCCGCAAGGTCCTCTCGGTCGGTACGCAGGACGGCGAGGTCGTCGTCAAGACCGCTCAGGCCGAGTTGTGCGACGTCATCGACCAGGGTCAGATCGCCCTGCACATGAACATCACCGCCGAGGACCTGGCCGACGACGGCATCAGGGCCCGGGGTGTGCGTATCGTCCGTGACAGGCCCTCGCCGGGCGTCCGTTCCAAGGCTCGTCGCAAGGACGACCCCGACGGCATCACCTTCGCCTTGACCGTACCGATCGCAGACTGGGCTGAGGTCGAGGGCGAGATCACGCTCGATCCCGACGCGTACGTCAACTGGCAGATCGGCTG
>CAZTMO010000317.1:0-2378 GCA_964615105.1 uncultured Thermoleophilia bacterium | reverse complement strand
CGCGCGCAGACGACGACGTCGCCGAGCAGGCGCGGCGCCCCGCCGTCTGCGACGGCGTCCGCCGCGCCCCGGGTCTCTTCCGCGTCCTCGAGTGGGAACGAGAGCACGTCGGTCACCTGGTCCACGTCCCGGTGCTCGCGGTTCAGGTCGCGGATGCGGCGCTCGCCGACGAAGGTGACGCCGACCTCGGCGCCGGCCGCGCCCTCGGCCGTAAGGACGACGTCGACGAGGGCGGCGACGGCCACCTCGTCGATCGCGACGCGGGTGCGGTTCACGACCTCGACCGCGCTCCTCAAGCGACACCGCCTTCGCCCGTGACTTCGCGCCGCGCCGCCGGCTCCCCCGCGCCCGCGTCGCGCCGCGCCTCCTCGCGCTCGCCATGCTCTTTGTAGGCATTGACGATGCGCTGCACGAGCTTGTGACGCACGACGTCGTGGCCGTCGAACTCGACGAAGGCGATGTCGGCGATGTCGGCGAGCACTTCAGCCACGGTGACCAGGCCCGACCTCCTCCCTCCCGGGAGGTCGATCTGCGTGACGTCACCGGTGACCACCATCTTGGCGCCGAAGCCGAGCCGCGTGAGGAACATCTTCATCTGCTCGGGAGAGGTGTTCTGCGCCTCGTCGAGGATGATGAACGAATCGTTGAGCGTGCGCCCGCGCATGAAGGCGAGCGGGGCGATCTCGATCTCGCCCTTCTCTTGCAGGGCGGCGAGCTTCTCGCCGTCGATCATGTCGTAGAGGGCGTCGAAGAGCGGGCGGAAGTACGGGTCGACCTTCTCGGACACGGTCCCCGGCAAGAAGCCGAGACTCTCCCCCGCCTCGACCGCCGGCCGGGTGAGGATGATGCGCCCGACGGTCTTGGCGAAGAACGCGCTCACCGCCATCGCCGTGGCGAGGTAGGTCTTGCCCGTCCCCGCGGGGCCGATGGCGAAGGTGATCGTCTCCCTGCGCATCGCGTCCACGTAGAGCTTCTGGTTGACCGTGCGCGGGCCGATCTGGCGGCCGCGGTGCCTCCAGACGACGTCGCCGTAGACCTCGGAGGGCTTGCCGGCCGCGTTGACGGCGATGTCCATGAGGGACTCGACCATCGCCGGGCTCAGCGGCCGGCCCGACTTGATGACGGTGAGCAGCTCCTCGATCGCCGCCTTGGCCTTGGCGCAGGCGTCGCCCTCCCCCTCGAGCGTGAGGACGTTGCCGCGCAGCGTCAGCCCGCACGAGAGCCGCTGCTCGAGGATCTTGAGGTGGGCATCGTGCTCCCCGGCGAGCGCCAGCGCGTCGCTGTTCGAGTCGAGGTCGATGACGGTGCGCGCGCGCCCGGGCACGCTCAACCTCCCAGCTTCGCGCGCACCAGCGCGCTCAGCGCCTTGCCGTCGGCGCGACCCGCGACCTTGGGCATGAGCTGCGCCATGACCTTGCCCATCTCCTTAGGCGACGCCGCGCCGCTGGCGGCGATCGCCTCGTCGACCATCGCCGCCAGCTCGTCCGTCGACAGCTCCTCCGGCATGTATGCGGCGAGCAGCTCCGCCTCGAAGCGCTCCTGATCGGCGAGGTCCAGACGCGCCGCCTGCTCGTAGAGCGCGAGCGCCTCGGCACGCCGCTTGCGCTCGCGCTTGAGGACGACGAGCTCGTCGACCTCGGTCGGGTCCTTGCGACTGTCGATGCGCTCTTTCTTGAGCGCGGCGACGAACTGGTTCAGCGCCTCGCGACGACGCCTGTCGCCCGCCTTGAGGGCGGCCGCGGCGTCGTCCTTGATCCGCCGCTCGATCGCTCCCGGCTCTCTCATGCCATCTCTCCCAACCGGCGTCCGCCGATGAGGTGCAAATGCAGGTGGAAGACCTCCTGCCCGGCGTCGGGCCCGATGTTGGTCACGATGCGGTAACCGGTCTCGCCGATCCCCTGCTCGCGGGCCACCTCGGCGACGAAGGTCAGAAGACGACGGGCGGCGTCCGGTCCCAGGTGCTCGATGACGTCGATCGACGTGAGGTGCTGCCGCGGCGTCACGATCACGTGGACGGGCGCCACGGGGTGCGCGTCGCGAAACGCGACGAACTCCTCGTTCGCGGCGACGATGTCAGCCGGCGACTCGCCCGCCGCGATCCTGCAGAACGTGCAGTCGGTGCTCATCTGACCCCCTCGTTCAGTCGTCCGTCCATGACCGCCCGCTCACGATGCGGCCCACGACGCCGTCGCCCGAGAGCACGTCGGCGACCGCCTCGACGAGCTCGCCGGGCCGCGCCCGCCCGCTCAGTGCGTACCGCACATACTGTGAACTGTACCCCCTCCAGAGACCGTCGCGCCGCTCCTCGACAAGGACCTCGGTGCGGCGACCGAGCGCCGCCTCGGAGGCCCGCCGCCGTGCGGCGCGCGCCGCCGCGC
>CAZTMO010000316.1:0-2384 GCA_964615105.1 uncultured Thermoleophilia bacterium | reverse complement strand
GGCGACGAGCGTGCCCATGACGACCCCCAGGCGAGACACCACCGACCGCCATGCCGCCTCGGCGAGTGCGACGTCGTTCGGCGCGAGGAGCGTCGCGGCGCCCGGCAGCCGAGGGCGCACCGACGGCTCGCGCGAGGCCGATGGCCACGGGCATACCGACAGCTCGCGCGAGGCCGGCGGCAGCCGCAGGCGGGCCGGCGGCCTGCACCGTCCCGAACCTATCGCCGTCGTCTGGAACGAGCGGCAGCGGCGGCCGGCGGCGTTCATCTGGCGTGGCCGACGCCACCGCGTCGCCCGCGTCGTCGAGCGCTGGATCGTCGAGACCGGCTGGTGGAACGACGACACGCACGTGAGCCGGTCGTACAGCAGAGTCGAGGCCGACGGGCGGCTCTTCGACCTGTGCTACGACCGGCTCGCGAAGTCCTGGTCGCTGGAGCGGGCGCTGAACTGAGCGGCGCGGCAGGCGGGGAAAGACCTTTCGCAAGGGTCCTTCACTCTTCTTCCGTCCGACATTGACACGAACATATGTTCGTGTCACACTCATATCGTCATCGCCAAACGGGCGGCCGGGCGCGGTCCACCCCCCACCGCCGCGCCCTGCCGCCCTGTCTCACCGGCAACGTCCAATCGTGCCCGCCGAGGTTCGGCATCAGCCTCCTCCTTCACATGATCGCCGGACCACCGTCCGGCCTGCTCCCGTCCGGTGTCCGTCCATGAGCTTCGTCCACCTGCACCTGCACACGAACTTCTCCTTCGGCGACGGCGCCTGCCGCATCGACGAGGTCGTCGCCCGCGCCGCCGAGCTCGGCATGCCGGCGCTCGCCGTCACCGACCACGAGGGCCTCTACGGCGCGGTGCGCTTCTACCAGGCGTGTAAGGCGGCCGGCATCAAGCCGATCGTCGGCGTCGAGCTCACCGTCGAGCCGGCAGTCGGCCGCGACGGCCGCCCGCGCCGGTGGGACGAGCCGCCGGGCGTGGCGCGACCGGCTCGCCCGGCCGGGTCTTCAGACGCAGGACCAAGGTGGGCCGCGAACGCATCGGCGGCGGTCCCGGCCGCGTGGCCGACGCCCACGGCCGTGTGGCCGCCGGCAGCTCGGGAGGGCGCGAAGGAGGCATGGGGCCGCGACGCGGAGGGGGCGAGGGGGTCCGAAGGAGGGTCTGAGGGCAGGCGAAGCAGGACCGAAGCAGCGGAGCGGCCCCCTGAGGACCCCCTCGCCCCCGCAGCGGCCGGCCCCCACACCCCCGCAGCGCCCGACCCATACGCCGGCGGCATCACCCACCTCAAGGGTGCGGCCACGGTGCCGCCGGCCGCCGCCAGGGGCGCCGGCGGCCATCACCTCGTGCTGCTCGCCCGCTCCTATACCGGCTGGTCCAATCTCTGCCGCATCATCAGCGCCGCCCACCTCGAGCATCCCGGCGAGTCGCCGCTCGCCCGCCTCGAGACGCTGGCCGAGCACGCCGGCCACCTCATCGCCCTTTCGGCTTGCCGCCGCGGCGAGGTCTGGTCGCGCCTCCTCGCCGGCGACCCCAAGGGCGCCCGCGCCGCGGCCTCTGTCTTTCGCGACATCTTCGGCCGTGACTTCTTCATCGAGCTCCAGCACGAGCTCCTGCCCGATTCGGGCGCCCAGCTCCGCGCCCTCGACCTGCTCGCCCACGAGCTGCGCCTGCCCACGGTCGCCACCAACGACGTCCACTACACGGTCAAGGACGACGCCCCGCTGCACGACGTCCTCGCCACCGAGGCCGCCGACCAGCCGCTGCCTAACCCGCTGGGGCGCAAGAACGCCGAGCTCTACCTCAAGAGCGCGGCGCAGATGTGGCGGCTCTTCGGGCGGCGGCCACAGGCGTTCGAGGCCGCCGCCGCCATCGCCGCGCGCTGCGACCTCGACCTGGGACTCGGCCGCCTCCTCTTCCCCGCCTACCCACTGCCGCCGGACGAAACGGCCTTCTCCCTGCTCTGGAAGCGCTGCTTCGCCGGCGCCGAACAGCGCTACAAGCCGCTCACCGCCGAGGTCACGGCGCGCCTCGAGCGCGAGCTGCGCGTCGTCGAAGAGCTGGGCTTCGCCGAGTACTTCCTCGCCGTGCACGACATCGTCGAGTTCGCCCGCGGCCGCAACATCTACTACTCCGGCCGCGGCTCCGCCGGCAACAGCATCGTCAGCTACGTCCTGCGCGTCACCGACGCCGACCCGATCGCCAACGAGCTCCTCTTCGAGCGCTTCCTCAATCCCGCGCGGCGCGAGATGCCCGACGTCGACATCGACTTCTGCTCCGCGCGCCGCGACGAGGTCATCCAGTACATCTACGAGCGCTTCGGCCACGACAAGGTCGCCATGGTCGCCACCGTCAACACCGTGCGCGCGCCCTCGGCGGTGCGCATCGTC
>CAZTMO010000315.1:0-2393 GCA_964615105.1 uncultured Thermoleophilia bacterium | reverse complement strand
TAATCCCAAGGTCGAAGGTTCGAATCCTTCACGGCCCACCAGTCACTTCGCAACGCAGGCACTGTTGTCCCGCGCTTGCGTCCTTGGTATCGTGACGACAAACTGGGGCGCACGTACACGCCCCACGTCCTCCTGGCGAACTGGGTGCAACGATGAGACGTGTGTGGGCCGGCGCGCGACACCTGTCGCGCGATTTCGTGGCGGCGACCGCTCCGCGGGGCGGGCGCGACGTCCTCGTCCAGTTCTCCCTCATGTTCGGGCTCTACTACCTGTACCGCATCACGCGTGCCGTGGCGCAGGGGCAGGAGGGCATCGCCTTCGCCAATGCCGACGCGGTGCTCCGCGCCGAGCACGCGCTCGGCATCTTCTGGGAGCCTTGGCTGCAGGCGCGGTTCAGCGCCTTCCAGCCGCTCATGCAGTCCATGATCTGGTTCTACCGCGAGGCGCACCTCCCGGCGATCGTCATCTGTCTCGCCTGGGTGTTCATGCGGCACCGGGACATCTGGCCGCTGTTCCGCAACTGGTTCCTCTCGCTCAACCTCATCGGCCTCATCGGCTATGCCCTGGTGCCGACGGCGCCGCCGCGCATGCTGTCGTGGTCGGGGGTCGTCGACATGGCCTACCTCTATCGTGACGACGTCGCCTTCGCGACGGCGCCGAGCATCTTCGCCAACCCGTACGCGGCCATGCCCAGCCTGCATTTCGCCTACGCTCTCTTCGTAGGGCTGTGCCTGTTCATGCTGGCGCGGCCACTGTGGCTGCGTCGCGTCGCGTTCGTCTACCCCACGCTGTGTCTCATGGCGATCGTCGTGACGGGCAACCACTTCATCCTCGACGCCGTCATGGGCGGTGTCGCCGTCCTCGTCGCGTGGTTGGTCGCCGTCCGCATGCCGGCCGCCCAGATCCAGCGCGAGCGCCTTCTGACCTTCCGTGACTACGAGCTGTAGCCGGCGGCGTGCGGTGGCGCCGGCTGCGCTCGCCCGCGAGGGCGGGTGAACTGGCGTGACGAGCGTCAAGACCACGTACACGGACGGCGCCCGGCGCGGGTTCTACAAGCTCGGCGTGATCCTTGCGGGCTGGGGCGTCACCGCCGACATGCTGACCTTCGCGGGGCTGGCGCTCACCGGTGTCGCGGCGTGGCTCATCATCGGGGGCCACTTCGTCTGGGCGGCGGCCACCTTCGGTCTCGCCTCCGCCTGCGACGGCATGGACGGCGCCGTGGCGCGCGCCGGCCGGGGCCCGACGCGCTCGGGCGCCTTCCTCGACTCCACGCTCGACCGTGTCGCCGAGATCGTCACCTTCGGCGCCCTCGCCTACTACATGGCCGCCGCCGGTCGGCTGTGGGAGTTCGCGCTGGTGCTCGTCTGCCTCGGGTCAGCCCTTATGGTGTCGTATGCGCGGGCGCGCGCGGAGGCGCTCGGGACCGACTGCAAGGTGGGCTTCATGTCGCGTCCGGAGCGCCTCGTCGGCCTCATCATCGGGTTCGTCTTCGCCGGGCTCGAACCGTTCGGGGTGAGCGTCCTCACCGTCATGATCTGCCTCATCGCCGTGCTCACGCCGCTCACCGTCGTCCACAGGATGACCTACGTCATGCACGCCCTGCGCGCCGAGGAGCGCGGCGAGGCCCCGGGGGTCTGACGCGGGGGTGTCCCGCGCAGGTCCCGGCCCGCTCGCGCCGGAAGCGGGGCTCGTGCCTCGCGTGGTATACTCCCGCGCGCTCTCCGAGCCCAGTCGCCGGCCCGCCGGCGCTGCGGCGTGAACCGACCGGCCGGCAGCGGCCGGCCCCCGTGGAGGTAGACCGATCTTGGCCAATCCAGTACGCGTCGCGATCATCGGCGTCGGGAACTGCGCCTCGTCGTTCGTGCAGGGCGTCGAGTTCTACAAGAGCGCGAAGAAGACCGACTTCGTGCCCGGGCTCATGCACCCGGTCGTCGGCGGTTACCACATCAAGGACATCGAGTTCGTGGCCGCGATCGACATCGACAAGAACAAGGTCGGCAAGGACCTCTCCGAGGCGATCCACACGAAGCCGAACTGCACGACGCGCTTCTGCGACGTGCCCGCGACCGGCGTCACGGTGGCGCGCGGCATGACCCACGACGGGCTCGGCAAGTACCTGTCGCAGATCATCGAAAAGGCGCCGGGCAAGACCGACGACATCGTCGGTATCCTCAAGGACACACAGACCGACGTCGTCGTGAGCTATCTCCCGGTCGGCAGCGAAGAGGCGACGAAGTGGTACGCCGAGCAGGTCCTCACCGCCGGTTGCGCGATGGTGAACTGCATCCCCGTGTTCATCGCCCGCGAGCCCTACTGGCAGAAGCGCTTCGCCGAGGCGGGCGTGCCGATCATCGGCGACGACATCAAGAGCCAGGTCGGGGCGACCATCGTCC
>CAZTMO010000314.1:0-2415 GCA_964615105.1 uncultured Thermoleophilia bacterium | reverse complement strand
ACCGGCGACGTCCTCAGCGGCGTGATCGCCGCGCAGCTCGCCAAGGGTCTCGGCGCGACCGACGCCGCCTGTCTGGGCGCCTACCTCCATGGCCTGGCGGCGGACATCGCCGCTGGCGACGGCCTCGGCACCGAGGGCATGGTCGCCGGCGACCTGCTGACCTACCTTCCCGCGGCGATCGAGCTGGTCAAGGCCGGAGACGAGGAGGACCATGAGCATGACTGAGCCGGCCGCGCCGACCGAGGGCGAGCCCCTCGTCGCCGATATCATGGTCAGGGACGTCCTGACGGTGACACCCGACCTGGGCGTGAAGGAGTTCGCCGAGCTGCTGCGCGAGAGACACATCGGCGGGGCGCCCGTCGTCGACGACGACGGGCGCCTGGTCGGCATCGTCACCGAGGGCGACCTGATGGCGCTCGACGCCGACCTTCACTTTCCCTTCTACATCCAGTTCCTCGACAGCGTCATCTACCTTGAGAGCGCGAAGAAGTTCGAGGAGCGGCTGAAGAGAGCGGTGGCGGCGACCGTCGCCGACATCATGACGAGCAACGTCCGGACCGTGCGCCCGGACGACCCCGTGCGCAAGGCGGCGACGCTGATGTCGGAACACCGGTTCGACCGCGTCCCCGTCGTCGACGGCGGCAGGGTCGTCGGTATCGTCGGCCGCCACGACGTGCTCAGGGTGCTCGGCCTGTGAGGGCATCCGGGGGCGCGTGCGGGCGACGCAAGTGACAGTGAAGGAGGAGAAGGAGCCGTGAGTGGCGCGGCGGCGATCCTCCCGGGGCGCGAGCGCTCCCTGGCTGAGGTCGACCTCGAGGCGATCCGGCACAACGTCCGGCGCCTGAGCCGCGACCTGCCCGCCGGCGCGGCGCACTGTGCCGTCGTCAAGGCCGACGGCTACGGCCACGGCGCCGTGCCGGTCGCGCGCGCCGCGCTCGAGGCGGGGTCCCGGTGGCTCGGTGTGGCGACGGCCACCGAGGCCGAGGAGCTGCGCGACGCCGGGCTGGACGGACCGGTCATCGTCTTCGGGCCGATGACGGGCGCCGAGCTCGAGCGCGCGGTCCGCGCGCGAGCCGACGTCGTCGTCTGGTCGCGGGCCTTCGCGCGCGCCGCGCTCACTCTCGGCGCCCGCTGCCACCTGAAGTTCGACTCCGGGATGGGCCGTCTCGGCGTCGCCGAGGACGAGATCCGCGGACTTGCGGGGCTCGTCGCCTCCGGCCCCTCGCCCGCCTCCAGCCCCTCGCCCCTCGTCGGCCTCATGAGCCACTTCGCCACGGCCGACGAGGCGGACACGGTGTTCTTCGAGTACCAGTTGGGGCGGTTCACGGCGCTGGCGCGCGAGCTCAAGACGGCATACCCGGACCTCCTCTGCCACACGGCCAACAGCGCGGCGACGATCCGCAGCCCGGCGTCCCACTTCGACATGGTGCGGACGGGCATCGCTTTGTACGGCTTGGCGCCCGGCAACGACGATCCGTTCAAGGATGGTCTCGCGCCGGCAATGCGGCTCAGCTCATACGTCGCTGCAGTGCGTGTCGTGCAGCCGGGCGAGTCGGTCGGCTACGGCCGGCGCTTCGTCGCCGACGTCCCGTCGCGCGTCGCGATCGTGCCCATGGGCTACGCCGACGGCATCGCGCGCGCGCTGACGAACCGTGGCGACGTACTCGTGGCCGGCCGCCGCTGTCGCATCACCGGCACGATCAGCATGGACCAGCTCACGGTCCTGTTGCCGGAGGACCACGGGCGACCGGGCGACGAGGTGGTCTTCTTCGGCGAGAGCGGCGGCGAGCGCATCCTCTGCGAAGAGGTCGCACGCCTGCTGGAGACGATCGACTACGAGATCGTGTGCGACGTGTCGCCGCGGGTGGTGCGCCGCTACCGCGGCGCCGCGTCCGCGGTCTGACGTCGTGTCCGCAGAGCCGCAGACGCCCGCGAAGGCCGCCGCGTTCATCCCGGCCAGGTGTTCCGGGTCGGACCGTGCCTCGGATCTGGCTCCTGTGCCGGCCGACGTCATCGCGGCGGCGCGAGCCGAGCTCGGCGAGGGTCGGCGCGCATGGGTCGTCGGCGGGGCGGTGCGCGACGAGCTGACCGGTCGCCCTCCGGGCGACCTCGACATCGTCGTCGAGAGCCCCGCCGAGCCTTTCGCCCGCGGGCTGGCCGATCGGCTCGGCGCCGCGGTGTTCGCGCCCTCCGAACGCTTCACTTCGTTTCGCGTCCTCGCCATGGGCCGTCACATCGACGTGTCGCCACTGCGCGCCGACGGCATCGACGCCGACCTCGCCGCCCGCGACGCGACCGTGAACGCGATCGCCCGCGAGATCGTGGCCGAACCGGGGCCGTGGGGGGGCGGAGCCGCGCTCGTCGCGGGGCCGCTGCACGACCCGCTCGGCGGCCGCGCCGACCTCGCCAGCGGAC
>CAZTMO010000313.1:0-2415 GCA_964615105.1 uncultured Thermoleophilia bacterium | reverse complement strand
ACGACACGACGCTGCGCGACGGCATGCAGCAGGAGGGCATGTCGGTCTCGGTCGACGAGAAGGTGAGGATCGCCCTCAAGCTCGACGAGCTGGGCGTCCACTTCATCGAGGGCGGCTTCCCGGCGTCCAATCCCAAAGAGACGGCGTTCTTCGCGCGCATGCAGGAAGAACGCCTTGGCCACGCGGAGCTCGTCGCCTTCGGCATGACCCGCCACAGGGGCGTCGGCGCCGGGGACGACGCCGGTCTGCGCGTGCTCGCCGATGCGTTCACTCCGACGGTCGCGATCGTGGGCAAGACATGGGGGTTGCACCTCGTCAAGGTCCTGCATGTGAGCCGTGACGAGAACCTGCGCATGATCGATGAGTCGGTGCGCTTTCTCGTCGCGCAGGGCAAGCGGGTCGTCTACGACGCCGAGCACTTTTTCGACGCCTACCGCGACGACCGCGCCTACGCGCTGCGCTGCGTCCGCGCCGCCGCCGAGGCGGGCGCGGACGCCATCTGTCTGTGCGACACGAACGGTGCGTCGCTGCCGTCGTTCATCGAGGCAGCCGTGCGTGAGGTCGTCGAGGGCCTCGGCGGCGAGGGGTCCGAGGTCACTGTCGGCATCCACGCCCACAACGACAGCGACTGCGCCGTCGCCTCGAGCCTCACCGCCGTCGCTGCGGGTGCGCGCCAGGTCCAGGGGACCGTTAACGGCTACGGCGAACGCTGCGGCAACGCCGATCTGGTCTCGATCATCCCCGCTCTGTGCCTCAAGATGGGGTATCCCGTGATCGCGCCGGAGCAACTGGAACGCCTCACCGAGACTGCCAACTTCGTCGCCGACGTCGTCAACCAGTCGGTCTGGGCGCATGCGCCGTACGTTGGTCGCTCCGCGTTCGCCCACAAGGGCGGACTCCACGTCGCCGCCGTCGAGCACGCGCCGCAGACGTTCGAGCACATCGACCCGGCGGCGGTCGGCAACGCGCAGCGCATCCTCGTGTCGGAGCTCTCCGGCAAGGGGGCGATGCTGCGCAAGGCGCAGGAGATGGGGGTCGAGCTCGGGGCGGAGGACGAGCGCGTCGGCGCGATCCTGAAGCTCCTCAAAGACCGCGAGCACCGCGGCTACCAGTACGAGGCCGCCGACGCGTCCTTCGACCTGCTGCTCCGCGACGCCGTCGCCCCGTACGAGCCGCTCTTCCGTCTCGAGAGCTTCAGAGTCATCGTCGAGAAACGCGAGGACGGTCGCGCCGTCTGCGAAGCGACGATCAAGATCTACGTGCGCGGCGAGCGCATCATCAGCACCGCCGAAGGAAACGGTCCGGTCAACGCGCTCGACACCGCCCTGCGTCAGGCGATCGTGCGCACGCATCCGCACCTCGCTGAGATCGAGCTCGTCAACTACAAGGTGCGCATCCTCGACGAGGCCAAGGGCACCGGCGCGGTCACGCGCGTCCTGCTCGACGCGAGCGACGGCGAGCGCAGTTGGGGCAGCATCGGCGTGTCCGAGAACATCATCGAGGCGAGCTGGGAAGCGCTGGTCGACTCCATAGAGTACGGGATGCTGACCGGCGGGGAAGGTGTCGAGTGACGGACGCGACGGGCGCGGTGCCGCCGTGTGGCGCGGGAGCGTCGCGAGCGCTACCCGTGCAGGGCGGTGCAGCCGCACCTCCTCAGCGGGCGTTCGGCCGGACCACCGTCGACGGCCAGGCGCGCCATTGGCGTGCCGCCTCCGGCGTCGTCGAGCTTCTCGATCGACCAGCGTTCGAGGAAGGCGCCCGTGTGACCGGCGAGACGGGGTTCGAGGGCTTGCGGCCGCTCGCGCCCGTCATCCCGGGCAAGATAGTCGCCGTCGGACTCAACTACCGGGCGCACGCGGCCGAGCTCAACATGGAGACGGCGGCCGAGCCCATCCTCTTCATGAAGCCGCGGACGGCCGTGGTCGGGCCGGGCGAGGCGATCGTGCGCCCGGCCCGATCGTCGCAGGTCGACTACGAGGCCGAGCTGGTCGTCGTCGTCGGGCGCCGGTGCCGCGACCTGTCGCCGGCCGGCGCCGCCGACGTGGTCGCCGGCTACACCTGCGGCAACGACGTCACGGCGCGCGATCTGCAGGCGCTCGACGGACAGTGGACGCGGGCGAAGAGCTTCGACACGTTCTGTCCGCTGGGCCCGTGGGTCGTGCCGCAGGCGCCGTCGCTGGCGGCGCGCGTGAGCGCCCTGCTCGACGGCGCCGAGGTCCAGCACGGGCTCGTCGGGGACATGATCGTCGCACCGCTCGAGCTGCTCGCCTTCGTCAGCGGCGTCATGACGCTCGAGCCGGGCGACGTGCTCATGACGGGTACGCCCCCCGGCGTCGGCCCTCTCGCCGCCGGACAGACCGTCAGCGTCGTGGTCGAGGGCGTCGGCAGGCTCGACAACCCCGTCGTCTGACGGAG
>CAZTMO010000312.1:0-2417 GCA_964615105.1 uncultured Thermoleophilia bacterium | reverse complement strand
AAGGCGCGCGGCGAGGAGGTCGACCTCGGCGAGTTCGCCGACGTCATGTGAGGCTATGAGGCGGCCGCGCCGGGCGGCCGCGCGAGGGATGCGTGGGCGCCGGCGAACGACCCGGCGGCCCACGCGCCTCGCTCAAGACGTCCCCACCCGTCCGTGAGGCCTTGCGTGAGCCGGGTCAACGGTAGCCCATGCGCCACGCGGGTATCAAAGAGCCATGGACGCTTCTTCCGTATGGAGGTCCAGCGTCTCGTGGCGTGCGGACGCCCTGGGCGACGGGCGAGCACTGAAGGCCGCCGGTCGCGCCGGCGCGGCGCCCTCGAGGCCGTACCCTTCGGTGCTCGACGGTGCCCTCGGCGACACGGCGTTCGTCGGGCCGTACGCCCCGCCCGTCAACGACACGGCGATCCTTGGTCGGCGCTTTCCGATCATCGGGGGGGCGGCGCTCAGCGGCGAACATGTCCGTCTACCCTATGACCTGCTCGGCTCTCCTGCCTTGCTGCTGGTCGCGTACCGGCGACAGGCGCATGCCGACGTCCACCGCTGGGCGACGATGGCGAGCCGGAAGGCGCCGGAGCTCAGAGTCGTCGAGCTCCCGGTGGTTTCAGCGCTCGTCTGGCGCCTCCTCCAAGGGTGGATCGACGGTGGAGTCCGGAGCGCCGTGCCGCGACCGCTCTGGTCCGACATCGTTACCGTCTACGACGACGGCGCCGTCGTGCGGGACTTCCTCGGCGACCCCGGCATCCCCGTCGCCACCGCTTTGCTGCTCGACCCCAACGGCGTGGTGCGCGCCGTCGAGGGAAACGGCTTCGACGATGACGCCGGCGAGCGGGTCTTGGCAGCGCTTGCCGCGTTCCCGCGCGCCTGAGGTATCGCGCCTCCTGCCTGCAGGAACTCATACGAGACCCTTCGTGACGCGCGGTACGGGCCCCTCGCCGCACTGGTCGGGAGCCGGACGGCAGGCGAGAGGGCGCAGTCGGACACGATAATCGGACGACGCGGCATGCGTGCACGAGCTCGCCGCTCCCGACCGCCGGATTGCTGCGGCTCGCAAACGGGCATGACGCTGCTCGTAAGCGGACGTCGAGATGGCGCGGCGCTGCCAGCGTGAACGATGCGAGCGGGAACACCCTGAGGCAGTCGCCCACGGCTCCCGGCGGCAGCGACGACACCCGTTCGTGGCCTCTTCGACTCCCCGACCTCGACTTCCGGGTCTTAGCTCCCGAGTCTCGATTTCTGAGCCTCGATTCGTGAGCCTCGACGCCCAGGTCTTGATGAAGTGATCTGCCGGCCGTAGAATTCAACATCTGCTGAATTTCTCGACACGGGAGAGGGCCGGCGATGCGCGCCATAGCACTCAAGGAGTTCCTGGAACTGCGGCGCGACCGGCGCACGGTCGCGATGCTCTTCGTCCTGCCCTTCCTCTTTCTCGTCGTGTTCGGCTACGCGGCGAGCTTCGACGTCCAGGAGATCCCGACCGTCGTGACCGGGCCGATGGCCTCTGCGGTGTCCGCCCGCCTGCCCGCGCAGTTCGACGTGGTCGGCACACGGACGGGCGACGACCGCTCCGCCGCGGAGGGCACGCTGCGACGCGGCGAGGCGGTCGTCGCCGTCGTCACCCCGGCCTCCCCCACTCAGGACAAGGGGGCGATCCTCATCGACGGCACCGAGCTCTTCGCCGCGCGCTCGGCGCAGACACGCTTCAGCCAACTGCAGGCGATGCTCAGCGCTGCCGCGTCCGAAACGCCGGCTGCAAGCGGCGGTCAGAACGCCAGCGGCGGGCAGAGCGCGGCGCAGAGCGCGAGCGAGGGGCAGGACACGGCGCAGAGCGCGAGCGGTGGGCAGGGCGCGGGCGCCGGGATCGGCGCCGGCGCGCTCGCCGGGCTCGCGCTGCCCGAGCCCGAGATCCTCTTCAACCCCGACCTGCGCACGGCCGTCGTCATGGTGCCCGGCCTGTGCGGCATCATCCTCGTGTTCGTCGGGACCATCGCCACGGCCCTGGGCGTGGTGCGCGAGCGGCAGGCCGGGACGATGGAGCAGCTCGCCGTCATGCCGTTCCGCCCGCGCGACGTCTTTCTCGGCAAGATAGCCCCCTACCTCGCCATCGCCGCCGTGGACATGGCGGTCATCGTCGCCGTCGGCATGCTGATCTTCGACGTCCCCTTCCGCGGCTCGGTGGCGACCTTCGCTCTGGGCTCCGCCCTCTTCCTGTTCGTGACCCTCGGGGTGGGGGTCATGATCTCGACCGTCTCCCAGACACAGGGCCAGGCGATCCAGCTCGCGATCCTGTTCATGGTGCCGCAGTTCCTGCTGAGCGGCCTCTTCTTCCCACTGTACGCGATGCCGTGGGCGGTGCGCTGGCTCGGCTACGTGCTGCCCCTGACGTGGTTCGTGAAGATCGCCCGGGGCGTGATGGTGCG
>CAZTMO010000311.1:0-2418 GCA_964615105.1 uncultured Thermoleophilia bacterium | reverse complement strand
CGACCTCGGCGTTGCCGTCGATGATGGCCTGCTTGAGCTGGTCTTTCACGTCGACCTTCCCTCCTTTGGACGTCGTTCGCCCTTCAGGCGACGCCGGCCGCCCGGTCCGTCTCTTCGACGATGGCGTGGATACGGGCCGCGACGTCGTCGGGCACCGCTTCCGGCTTGTGTTCGCGGATCACCTCGCGCGCCCTGTCGAGACAACGCCGGTAGAGCTCGCTGCCGCCGCGCGACTCCCAGTCCTCGCGGACGCGGCGATCGAGGTGCTCTGGTTGGCTCAGCTCGCGCATGTGGCGCAGGGTCGCATCGAGGCTGAGGAAGTCGCCGAACGGGCCGACCGCGGCGATGTCCTCCACCGCCAGGGTCTCGTCGTCCACCGGGATCCCGTTGACCACGTGCTTGATCATGCGCGCGAACTCGTTGTCCATGACGAACTGGCCGCAGTCGAAGGTGACGCCCGATTCGATCATCCCCGCCCCGTAGATCAGGTTGGCCCCTGCCAACGCCGCCGTGAGTCCGGTGAGGGTCTTCTCGTGACCGGTCTGCGCGTCACCGACCTTGGAGTCCGCCTACAACCCGGCGACGAAGCTCGGCAGCAGGTACCGGCGCGCCATCTGGGCGACGGCGGCGCTGATCATGGCGAGCTCCGGCGTACCGACGCTGGCGGCGGCGAGCCTGAGGTCCATGGCGGTCGTCGAGCTGCCGTAGATGACCGGCGAGCCGCGCTCGCTGAGCTGCGAGAGCGTGATGCCCGCGAGCACCTCGGCGTTGTGCGTCACCATCGTGCCCGCGAGCGTCACCGGCGAGGAGCCACCGGCCATCGCCATGGAGAGCACGTTGCAAGGCAGCCCCCAGCGCGCCGTCTCGATGATCACCTCGGTGACCTCGTGCGGCAGCTTGAGCGGGCTGACCGGGCAGACGCCGTTGTAGACGATGGGCCGCTCGCGCAGCTCGTCCTCGCCGCCGGCGATCTCGGCGCACATGCGAAAGATCGCCCGGCTCTCGAGCCGCGAGAGCGGCCCTATGCCGATCGGCTTCGTGGTGTTGAGCAGTTGCTGTTCGCTGTTGTGCACCGAGATGGTCTCGGGGGGCGCGTCGCTGGCGCCGACCGAGATCTCGTGCGTGTCCATCTGGTCGAGGTAGTCGTTCAGCCGGGCGATGGCGGCGACGTCCTTCTTCGTCGAATCACGGTACTCCCCGCTGTCGACGTCGATGACGCGGATGCCCTCGCTGAAGTTGGTGAACGCGACCCGGCCGGGCTCCATGACGAAGTCGTTCCTGGGGTCGCGGCCGCAGAGGACGAACTTGCTCGGCGCCGAGCGGACCGCGTCCTCGACGAGGTGCGGCGGGATCCTCACGATGCGCTTGTCGCGGTCGACCCGGCAGCCGGCGTCGCTGAAGATGTCGATCGCCTCGTCGGCTTCGACGTAGACCCCCGTCCGCTCGAGCACCTCGAGCGTCGCGAAGTGGATGTCGTCGACCTCGGACTCGGTGAAGACGTTCAGACTGAAGCCGCCGCTGCGCGGGCGGCCGGCGAAGAGGTTCCGTTTCACGCTCTCACCTCCGATCAGCACGCGCGGGTCGTGCGCGGGCGCTCCGCGCCCCAGCCGACCCGCTCGCTGAACCTGTCGACGCTGTTGATCGGGACGTCGAGGACCTCGGCGATGTGGAACTTCGCCTCGAGCGCCCCCGGCTTGTCGGGGTAGGTGAGCTCCTGCACCGTGATGCGCCCCAGGCCCAGTTCGGCGCGCACGTCGTGCATCACCAGCGGGTCGCTGAGGTCGATCTCGTTCACGCCGAGCTTGCCGGCGACGTACTTCTTGGCTTCGTCCAGACGCATGCCCCGGGTCATCTGCATGCGGGCCACCAGGTCTCCGGCGGCGCGCATCCCACCCAGGCCGGAAGCAAGCGCGTGAGCGTTCGCCATGCCGACAGGGTCGCCGACGCCCACCTACAAGCCGTCCATGCGCGTGAGGTCGACGAGCGAGCGCGACACCCGCGACACCGCGTCGATGGGCGGGTACGGGGTCATGGGCACGCCGCCTACGCCCATGCCGACGTTCATGTGCACGGGGATCGTCGACTCCTCACAGCACCTCTTGACGAGCGTGATCGCCCGGGCGACGTTCCAGGCCACCGACTTGCGCGTGTTGACGTTGACCGCGGGGCCGAAGATCGTCGCCCCGGCCTCGGCGACCACCTTCGCCTGGTCGTGCGGCCACATGCCCGCGAGACGCTTGCCGTTGTACTCGAGCTCGCCGTGCATGCCGAGGACGAACTCGCTCGCCATGCCGACCTCGATGCTCATGTCGGGAAAGCGGCGACGGATCTCCTCGACCGCGCGCAGCGTGGCGAGGAAGTCGCCGTCGCCGGCGGCGCCGGCGGTGTCGAAGTCCATGCCGTCGGCGCCGGCCTCGG